>NZ_JBBEGC010000020.1:0-87508 GCF_037401995.1 Saccharothrix sp. CCNWYY140 | reverse complement strand
CGGGCCAGCCGCGCCTCGCCTCGCGCGCCGTGCCGCGCCTCCCCAGCCGCGCCGCGCCCGGGCAGGCGCGCCTGGCCGGGTCGGGCCAGCCGCGCCTGGCCGGGTCGGGCCAGCCGCGCCTGGCCGGGCCGGGCCAGCCGTGCCGCGCCTCGCCGGGTCGGCCGCGTCGTGCCGTGCCGCGCCGCGCCGGGTCGGCGGTGTCACCCGCCGGCCGTGGGGCCGCCGTCCTCGGTCGCGGGGTGGCGGTAGCGCATGGTGTCGGGGTTCGTCGTAGCGCCTCGGTACAGGAACTGGCTCACCTCGGCCCACACCGCGCGTTCCGCCTTCAGGTCCTCGGGCAGCGGCAGCCGCAGTTCGTCCAGCAACTTCCAGCGGTACAAGTCGAACGCCGTGCGCAAGCGCTCGGTCCAAGCCAGGGCCGCGCGGGTCGCGTTGCGGTACAAGCCGTACGCCACCGTGAAAGCCGCGACCGTCCACACCAGACCGACCTCGACCCGCAGCAACGGCGTCCAAAACCCCACCAGCACGTGCACGACCGCGTAAACACCCACCGCGACCGTCAGCTGCCACCACCGTGGAACCAACCGCACCACCGCGTACACGCAGACCAGGACCGCGGCGACGGTCAGCCACGCGGCGGGTGTGCCGGGGATCCGCTGTAGTCGGAACGCCAGCCACCACGACAGCGGCGTGCCGAACAGCGGCAGGAACGCGGCCATCGTCAGCAGCAGGTCCACCGAGACCTTGGCGTCCTTGACCGCGTCGTCGAACTCCTTGGGCAGCAACGGTTGAAGCCGGGTCCACAGCACGACCGCGTCCAACCGGTACCGCACGGACGGGTGCAGTTCGGCCGCACGCACCACGTTGCCCATCCGGGTGGGCAGGACGTCCCGGGGCGGCTGCGGGTACCACAGGAACAGTTCCTGCTGGACCTCCGCCCGCTCGTCGCGCACCTGCTGCTCGGCCGCCGCCAGCCGCTCGTCCAACGCGAACACCAGGTCGGTGAACCCCGCCACCGGCGAGATGCGGGCCGCACGTGCGACGTCGGCCAACAGCTCCGAAGTGCCCTCGGGCCACTCGCCGCCGGCACGGACCTCTCCCAGCCGGCGCAGCGCGTCGTCCACGGAGGTCAAGGTTGTCGGGCCGGTGACGTCGTGGCGCGGGAACGTCCGCCGTTCCAGTGCCAGCGCCTCCTCCCGTGCGCGCAGCGCGTCGTCGCGGTCCAGCAGGGCGCGGCGGGCCGCGCGGTGCCGGCGGGCGAACGGCTCGGCCACCCGGTCCGGCCAGTAGCCCTGGCACACCCGGTCCTGCCACTCGCGCAGGTTGCCCACCACGAACGTCAGGAACGCCGTGAGCACCAGGAACCCGGCGATCACCACGGCCTGCACGGTCACCGGCCGCCGTCCCCACGCGGCGACCGCGCCGTCGACCCCGGCGACCGTCACCCACACCACCAGCACCGTGCCGCCGAGGAACACCAGCACGGGGAAGAACGTCGAGATCAGCACCCGCCGGTCGAAGTAACCGGTGACCTCGCGCAGCACGGACGCGAACACCTACACCACCGGGTCCATCGGGCCGTGGAAGAACTCGACCCGGCACAGCGGCGGACCGCCGTCCGGGCCGGGCGCCCGCGGCATCTGCGGCCGGGGCGGCGAGCACTTGGTGCAGATGTAGGTCAGCGACGGCAGGTCCGGGTTGCCCGCCCGCACACCCGCGGCGTCCACGGCGTCCAGCGGCAGGGCAGCCGCGATCGCCGCGCGCGGCACGACGGCGACCGGGACACCGTCGCGCTCCACCACCACGTGCCGCGCGGCCGTGCGCGCCACGAGGTCCGCCAGGTCGACCAGTTCCTCCACGCCGAGCTCGTCCGGCTCGGCGCCGACCAGCACGAACGGCGGGAACCGGTCGGTCGAGGCGGCCGGCGGCCCGGACATCCGCTGGAGGTCGGCCGCGCCGAGCACGCCCACCGGCCGGCCCTCGGCGGTCACGACGACCACGTGGTCGGCCTCCGCGCGCCCCAGCGCCACCAACGCTTCCGACACGTCGACATCGTCTCGCACGACGACATGACTCCCCGCCAACGCGGACAACAACACCGGCTTCACCGCCAATCGCCGACAAGCGCGAACGCCGCCCAATGGTAGGGATGCGCGAACGGCCGCGCCGAGTAATCGACCTCCGCGCCGACCTCGGCCTTCAACGCCACCAGGTTCCCCATCCGCGTGGCCCGCGCCCGCAGCCGCGCGCCGGCCTCGCCGCGCACGTCCGCCGCCAGCACCTCCCGGCAGCTCTCCGCCGCCGCCGCGAGGTCGCCCGCGACGGTCTGCGCGCCCGCCCGGTCCAGCAGCAGCGCGGCGGCGGCCGGCGGGTCGGTCTCCTCGGCCAACCGCCGGTCGCAGTGCGCCACCACGTCCCGCGCGGTCGTCGCGGCCAGCGCGAGCTGGGCTTCCCGCAGGGCGTCCGCCAGGTCCGCGCCGGCCCGCACCCGCCGGTAGAACTCGCCCATCAGCAGCGCCGTGGACAGGTCGTCCACCGCCCACAGGCTCACCAGCAGCGACGGCGCGCCGGCGTAGAGCACCGCGCGGGTCAGGCCGATCAGCTCGTCACCGGGCCGAGCCGCGTTCACCCCGCTCTCGCACGCGCTGAGCGTCACCAGGTTCGCGCTCAGCCGCAGCTGGAAGATGTCCTGCACGGTCAGCTCGCCGTCCGCGAGCAGCACGGCCGAGTCCACCGCGCGGTCGTCGTCGAACCGGCCGTGGCAGGCCAGGTGCACCAGGTCCGGCCCCAGCGCGCCGCCGACCGCCCGGTCCAGCCGCACGCGCGACGCGGCGTCGCCCACCGCGGGTTCGGTGTCGAACAGCGACGCGACCAGCGCCGCCTCCTGCCGCGAGTGCACCAGGTCGCCGCGCGGGTCGCCGAAGACCAGCGCCGTGCGCCACTGCCGGGTCGCCGCCCGCCGCCGGTAGCGCAGCAGCGACGCGCTGGGCACCCGGCACACCGGGTTGCGCTCGACCAGCGGCGCGTGCAGCGGCACGTAGTGCAGCGGACCGTGCGGCACCAGCAGCACCACGTCGCCGGGATCGCTGTGGTCGAGCACCGGGGCCAGCAGGGAGCCGAAGAACTCGTCGAAGTCCTCGGCGTCCATCGTCCGCACCGCGCCGCCGAAGAAGCCACCCACCTCCTCGGCCAGCGCCTCCGCGCCGATGTCCCACGCGTACACGTGCGGCACGGGGTCGTCGGGCGTGAGCACGAACAGCAGGGTCCGGTCGGCGGCCACGAAGTACTCGGCCAGCACGCACCGGCGGTCCTCGGCGAGCAGGGCGTGGATCTCGGGGCCGGTCAACGTCTTGCCCGCCACCGACTCGTGGCTGCGGACCTGTTCCAGCGCCAGCAGGCGGGCCAACCGGTCCACGGCCGCCTGCTCGGCGTCCAGCTCGCGTTCCAGGTCGTTCAACGGGGCGTTGCGGCCGGCGTTCAGCTCGCGGTAGCGCTGCTGGAGGTCGACCTCCTCCGCCGGGCGCGCCGACCGGGCCAGCGCCGCGAGCGCCGCGTGCCGGTCGCGGGCGCGGGACCAGTTGGCGCGCAACCGTTCCACCTGCTCGGTCGGCTCGACGTGGCCGAGGCTGAGCTGGTCGACGAACGCGCGGGCCTTGGACCGCTCCACCAGTTCCAGCGCGGACACCGGGTCCTGGGCGATCAGCGCGGTCACCACGGCGGCCTCGTAGGTGTCCAGTTGCCGTTCCTGCCAGGCCATCCGGGTCGGCTCGTCGCGCAGCCTGCCGCGCAGCTCGTCGGCGGTGTCCAACGCCGTCACGTACGACTCCAGCGCGCCGCGGTCGTCGCCCGAGCCTTGCAGGACCTGCGCGCGGAGCACGTGCCTGCCGTACACCAGCGGCAACTGCGCGCCGGCGGGCAGCGGGTAGCGGTCGAGCAGGTCCAAGGCCTTCGCGTACTCCTGTTGCTGCACGTACGCGGTGGTGAGGTTGCTGACGAACACCGACGCCTCGTACGAGTCCGGCGGCACGTCGTCCAGCACGCGTTCGATCACGGCCGCCGCCGCGGCGTAGTCCTCGCGCTGGAGGTGCAGCGTCGCTTCGAGGTTCGCGAGCTTCCACGCGCTGTCCGTGCCGGCCAGCTCGGTCAGCCGGGGGAGCAGCGCGAGGGCCTCGTCGGGGCGGCCGGCGTCGCGCAGCAGCACCGCGCGGTGGTGCAGGTCGTCGAACTCGGCGTCGTCGGGCGGCACGTCGCCGACCTCGCGCAGCGCGCCCTCCACGTCACCGATCCGTTGCAGCGCCTGGGACCGCAGCACGGCGAGGAGGTCGGTCATCGACTTGTGGACGGCGGTGCTGAACTCGAGGTGGTCCCAGTCGACCAGCAGCGCGCGCCGGCCGCTGGCCTCCACCTGGGCCGCGGTCTCCTCGACCACCGGTCCCCACATGACGGGCAGCCGGCCCACCTCGACCATCGCGGTCTCGGCCGCCGCCAGGCGGTCCAGCGCCTCCTGCACCTCGTACAGGCGCAGGTAGTTGTCCGCCAACCGGATGTCGGTCATCGCGCCGATGAGCGGCAGGTCGGCGCGCGCGGCGGCCTCGCGGGCGGCCAGCAGCTCCGGCACGGCCTGCGCCCACTCCCGCGCCGGTCCCTCGTGCGTGGACGCCGCGAACCAGCGGGTGAACACCTCGTCCAGCTCGGGCAGCACGTGGCCGGGGCCGGTGGGGTCGTCGATCAGCACGTGGGCCAGGACGAGCTGGTTGGCCAAGGACGGGATGGCGCAGGCGCGTTCCACGAGCCACCGCAACCAGGCCCGGGGCTGCGGCTCGTCGGGCGCGAGGCGCACCGCGTCGACGAGGAGCCGGACGGCCCCCAGCACGCGGTCGTCGCTCATGGAGGCGTTCCAGCCCTCCTCGGCGTTGCTGTGGGTGACCAGCGCCATGCCCGCCCAGGCGTGCGCCTGCCAGTCGTCGGGCTGCTCGTCCAGCAGGTCGAGCAGGATTTCGGCGGCCTGTCCGGGCGCCCAGGCCTCCAGCAGTGCGTGGCCCAGCGCCTTGCGCACGCCGAGGTGGCCGGGGTGGCGTTCGAGCAGCTCGGTCAACGCCTCGACGGCCGCCTGCGGGTCCTGCCGCTCGTCCTGACCGGACAGTCCGTCCAGGGTCGCCACGGCGTCGTCGAGCCGGCCCAGCGCCTCCTGGGAGGCGGCCAGCGCCAGCCGGGCCTGCGCGCGTTCCATGCGGTCGAGGTGGGCGGAGTAGTGGGACACCGCCGCCTCGTGGTCGCCTTCCGCCGCCGCGAGGTCGCCGAGGAAGACGTGGGCGGCGGCGGAGGTCGGGACGTCCCCGGTCTCGACGAGGTGGCGACCCTCGGCACGGGCCTGCTCCTCGCGCCCCATGTCGACCAGCACGTGCAGCCGCATGACGCGGGCGAAGTCGGCGACGTCCTCGGCCGGCATGTCGCGCTCGTACTGGATCAGGGTCTGGTCGGGGTCCGGCTCGCGGCGTGGTAGACCCTGGGCGCGGGCGATCACCGTGTCGAGGTCGGCCAACGCCGCCTCGGGGTGCCCGGTGGCGGAGTGCAGTTGCGCGCGGTGGTAGCGGTACTGGAGGTCGTCGGGCTTGAGCTCGATGGCCTTCGACGCCGCTTCGACCGCCTCGTCGGGCCGGCCGGTGTTGTAGAGGGAGCCGGCGAGGGTGATGTGCGGACCGGGCTGGTCGGGCGCCAGCTCGACCAGCCGGCGCAGCGCGGGCACGGCTTCGTCGTGGTTGCCCAGCCGCACCTCCGCGTGGGCCAGGAAGAACCACCCGGCACGCGAATCCGGGTGCAGGGCGGTGAGCCCGGCGGCGAGGTCACGGGCGTCGGAGAAGTTCTCGTGCTGGTAGTACAGCTCCTCGATCACACCGGTCACGACGGCCCCCACCACGTCCGGCCCCGGGCTCTCGATCTCCGCACCCCCGATCTCGACCGGCTCGGCGCGTGGCGCGAGGGCGAGCGTGAGCTTGGTGTGCTCGGTGGCGGCCTCGGTGTTGCCCGCGTCCAGGTGCAACATGGCCAGCCGCAACGAGGCACCCAACTCGACCGCCGGCACCCCCATCCGCCGTGCCAGCGCCCGCAGATCGGCCCACGGCCCGATGCGCTCGGCGGGCGGGAGGTCGTCGGTGAGGTCGTCGACCTGATCGGTGAGCACAGCGGCGACCACGAAGGCCTCCGGATCCCCCGGCGCAAGCCGAAGCGCCTGCCCCAACAGCGACCGCGCGGTGCGCAGGGCAAGCTCACGATCCCCGGACTCCAGCGCCCGCTCGAAGTCGGTCAAGCGGTCGAGCATCCGGACCTCCCACGCCTGGCCGTATGCCCGCAAGGTCGTCCGGCACGGTGCCGGTGTTACCCGCCGAGCCGCAATCATGCGGTAACGGGCCACACCTTCAGGTGACTACCCGCAGGGGTGACCGGCGAGGAGCATGGGTTGGCGCGTCGGATTCGTCCGGTTCGCCGATCAGCAAGGGAAAGCCGCCATGCCCGAGCCGGCCGCCCTCGTCGAGGGCCTCCGCACCCCGGTAGCACTTCGTGAGCGAGCTGGGGGTGCAGCACTTGTCGTCGCGCTCCACCGTGGCGGCTTCGTCTCGGTGGACCGGGTTTCGGGCGGGAAGACGCCCGTGGCCGGGGTGGACCGGGTGCGGGCATTCGACCTGTCCCCGGACGGGAACACCGCCTACGGGGGGAGTTCCGCCGGCCTCTTCGCGGTTCCGCTCGACGGAGGACCGCCCACCCTGCTCGCTCGCCGCACCGGCCGGCCCGGAGCGGTGCTCGTCGACCCGGCCGGGACCGTGCTCCACGTCGCCGAGGGCTCGGGAACGGGCCGCATCCTCGACATCGGGCTCGACCCGCCGCGGGTCACCACGCTCGGTCGCGGTCGACCCGCCGTGCGGGGCCTGGTGCGGCACACCGCGAGCGGTCGGCTCATCGCGGCCGAGGACGGTGGCGGCGGTCGGCTGATCGCCGTCGACGCCGCGGGCGCGGTGACCGTGCTGGCCACCGGGCTCGGGCAGCCGGTCGACCTCGCCTGGCGTGACGCGGCCGAGACGCACCTCGTGATCACCGACGCCGCGGGCGGGCGGGTCCTCCAGCTGCCCGTCGGATCCCCGGGAGACGCGCCGACCACCCTGGCCGACGGGTTGACCGGCCGGCTCTGGGCGGGGCGACCGCTCGTCGACGGGCACCTCGCGGTCGGCGTCGGCGGCGCCGTGCGCCTGCTCGCGCCACCGCCCCTCGCGCCCCCTCCGGTGCGGTTGCACATCCCGCCGGGCGAACTCTTCATCGGTGGCTGGGTCCGGGTCGGCGTCACGGTCCACGATCCCGCGATCTCCTTCGACGAGCTGCGGTTCCTGGTCCAGCCGCAGGACGGCGGCGAACTCGTGTCGGCCGCCCGGGACAACGGCTTCGACCCGCAGGCGCCGAGCGTGGTGCTCAGCGCCGGCCGGCTGACCGGGCCGCACGTGCTGACCGCGGTGCGCGCGAGCGACGGCGAGCCGGTGGGTTCGGCGGAGTTCGACGTCCTCGACCGGTGGGACGACCCGAAGTGGGGTCCGTCGTCGGCGCTCTTCGGCTCGGTGGTGGCGGGACCGGACAGCGGAACCTACGGCGGGCCCGACTCCGGCGACCACACCCGCCCGCAGAACGTCGAGGTGCACAAGGCGGAAGGCAGACGTCGGGTCGGAGTCGTGCTCGTCGAGACGGGGCAGGCCGACGCCCAGTACCCGGACCCGATCACCCCGATCACCACCGCGCTGCGCCGCGAACTCGTCGACGGCGTCACGGTCGACGGGCAGTCGCGTTCGGCCGCGGAGTACTTCCGGCAGGCGTCCAACGGCATGCTCGAAGTGGATTTCGTCGGCCCGGTCGGCCCGGTGGCGCTGCCGTACGACTGGGGGACGTACTTCGAGAGGAACAAGAATCAACCGGCGCCCGAACCAGGTGCCGAGGACAACCGCCAATGGGCGCCCAAACCCGGTTTCGACGCCATCGTCCTCGCCGCCGTCGCCCGGCGGAACGCCGACAACGCCGCGGCCGGTGCGGCTCCGCTGCTCGACTTGAGCACCCTGGACTCCGTCCTCTACGTCATCCGCTCGCGCCGGGCGACCGCCACCCGACCGCGCCTGTCGGTGTGGCCCAGGGGTTCGATCGGCGGGGTGACCCGGATCGTCGGAGCGCGTGACCTTTACGGCCTCCGGGTGCCGAACGTGCGCGACGTGGGGTGGATCGTGATGCCGGACGACTGGGCGACCGACCCCTCGAGCGGGCGGGACGTGCACGAGACGGTCGTCCACGAGTTCGGGCACAACCTCGGTCTGATCGACCAGTACGACCGGGGGTACGCCACCGATGTCGCGGAGCGGGTCACCGGCGGAAGCGAGTCGGCGGCGGAGAACCCGACCGGTGCGACCGGGGGAACGTGGGAGCTGATGACCTGGGAGAGGGGTCTGCCGCTCCCGTCCGCCGTGCACCGGCTGATGCTCGGCTGGCTGCCCGCGGACACCGTCAAGCTCTACAACTTCGGGGTGCACGGAGCGGTCGACGAGCAGATCGTGCTGCACGCCGCCGGAGCCGGTCCGGTGCCCCCGGGCCGGTGGGGCGCCGCCGAAGTCCGGGTCGAGGACGGGAGGAACTACTACCTGGAGTACCGGCCGGAGGTCGCGGGGCGGACCGTCGACCAGTCACCGCCCCAGGCCGCGGCGGTCGTCATCACCGACGCCCTCACCCGCCAACCCCCGCCGGGGGACCGTCCGCAGGTGCTGCTCATCGAGGGCGACGCCGACCTGGTGGTCGAGCGCGGCTCGTTCGGCGCCGGCGAGGAGCACCACGAGAAGGACCGGTCCACCCCGGGGTTCGAGCAGGACTTCGTCGTCGACGTGATCTCCACGGCCGCCGACTCGGCGACCGTGCGGGTGCGCTACGCGGCGGGTGACCGACCCGACCCGATGATCACGCCGTGGGCGCCCTCGAACAACTGGCAGAGCCCCGACTTCGAAGTCGTCAACGGGCGCAGCCTGGCCGACCCCGGCTTCCGGAACATCCCCTGGGAAGGCGAGCCGAACACGCTGCGGGTACGGGTCCACAACAACGGCGCCGGCGACGCCCACGACGTCCGGGTCAGGTTCTCGGTCAAGGAGTTCACCCTCGGCAACGGCGCCGAGAACGACCTCGGCGAGGCGACGGTGACCATTCCGAGCAGGAAGTTCGTCGACGTCGAGGCGCCCGTGAAGTGGGTGCCGCCGGTGGTGCGGCTGCCGTTCAAGGGGATCACCTACCAACAGCACTCGTGCGTCGTGGCGCGGATCCAGCCCTTCCACGACCCCGTGAGCAAGGTCTGGGAAGTCACCCCGGAGAACAACGAGGCCCAGTCGAACTACACGTGGACGGCGTCCACGACGTCCTCGCCCGCCACCCGCGAGGTGACGACGTTCCTGGTGGAGAACCCGTGGGACACGGCGGCGGTCATGTCGTTCACGGTCCGCCAGCCGCACCCCCTGTTCCGGGTCTACCTCGACCACGCCTGGGTGCGACTGGAACCCGGTGAGAGCCAACGCATCATGCTCATGGTCGAGTCGCTGCTCGGTGACGAGCGGTTCGCCGACCTCGTCGCGGAGTTCGCGGCCGGCGAGCGGCGGATCGAGACGACCACCCGGCTGTCGATGTACGGCGACGATCTGGGGAGCTGCGCACCGGTGTTGCTCGGCGGTGCGTCCGTGCTGACGATGACGGGCAGCGGCACGGAGTTCCGCCACTTCGACGTGTCCGGCGAGGTCGCGTGGGGAGTCGTCGCCCAACGCTCCGACGGCTCCCCGGTGCCGGGAAAAGTGCTCGTCACGGTCAACCCGCTCGGCCCCGAGCCCGAAGCGGAGCCCCGCGTCTACGAGAGCGCGCTTGTGCACGGCGAGTTCCGGGTGGTGCACGACCGGCTCGAACCGGGCCGCTGGCGGTTCAAGGCCTATTACCTCGGCGCGTCCTCGTGGATGCCCTGCGAGAGCGAGGTGGTGACCCCTTGAGCCGCGTCGGCGGTCGCCGTCGGAGGCGACTTTAAGATCACCGAAATCGACCTCCGGAGACTCCTTCCCGACGCCGCGTCGCGGCGAGGACGAAGGGGGTTCGATGCGCAAGACATCGATGCTGGGCCTGCTGCTGGGGGCCGGTCTGCTGCTGGGCGCCGTGGCGCCGGTCGCGGTGGCCGGGGTTCCCGGCCGGGTGGTCGTGGAGCAGACCGGGGCGGCGAGTCTGAGGGACAAGGAAGTGGTCGTGGTGTGTCCCTCGGGCACCAAGCTGTACTCGGCCGGCGGGTACGTCGACGGCGTCCCGGGTGGTGCGGCGATCATCAACCGGGTGATGCCGGCGGCCGACCTGTCGGGGGCCGTGGTCGGGGCGAGGGGCGTGAGCGCCGTCGCGCCGTGGACCCTCACCGCCTACGCCGTGTGCGGGCACGGCGATCCGGTGCTGGTGCGCGCGGAGCCGGGGCCGACCGCCCAACTGGTGTCCTTCAAGTCGACGTCGGCCAGTTGTGACGACGTCGGGGCGTTGACCGGCGTCTTCGGCGAAGTGGTCGACCCCACCAACCAGGCCACGCTGTACGGCCTCGTCCCCTCCAAGGACCTGACCACCGCGACGGCCACCGCGTCCGGACCGGTCGACGGCGAGTGGTCCGTGAAGGTCCTGGCGACCTGCGCGAGTGACATGGTCGGCAAGACCTACCTGGAGACGGGCGTCTCCGGCTACGGGACGGGGGAGTGGGCGCAGAAGGCCTCGGCGCAGTGCGCTCCCGGCTCGCCGTTGCTCGGCGGCGGCGGCAAGGCGCAGGCCAACGCGCCCGACGTGGTGGCCACGCTCGTCGGCCTCTACCCCGACTGGGACAGCGGCACCATGACGGCGATCGGGGCCAAGGGCGCCAGCCCGTGGTACATGGAGGCGTACGCCATCTGCGAGCAGCCGTGACGCAGGTCCGCAGCCGCACGGCCCGGACGGGTCGTGCGGCTCAGGCCGCGGCGGCCCCGGGGAACGGGCTGGGCTCCACCTCGATCTCCCGCATGCGCTGCACGTAGGTGCGGTACCGCCGCCGTGCCTCGCCGTGGCTGCCGGTCGCGGTCAGGCAGCGGATCACGGTCAGGTGGGCGTTCTCGTCGTAGCAGTCGCGTTCCAGGATGCGCAGGCAGTAGCGGCTGGCCGCGACGTGGTCGCCGGTGGTTTCGGCGTGCGCGGCCAGCGCCGAGGCCACCTGGAGGTAGGTCAGGCGGGCGTTCTCGCGCAGTTCCGCCGCCCAGTCCGCGTAAGGGTCCTCCTCCAGGAAGTCACCCGCGTAGGCGGCTTCGGCGGCGGCCAGCAGCGCCGCCGCGGGGCGTCCGCCGGTCAGCGCGGTCTTGGCGTCGGCGAGGAAGCGCAGGACGTCGACGTCGACCACGGTGGGGTCGAGCCGCACCTGGTCGGTGTCGGCGACGATGCCGTGCGCGTCGCCGCGGTGGGGGTCGAGCACCAGGCGCGCGGTGGACAGGGCGACGGAGAACCGGTTGGCCACCCGCGCGGGCGACTCGCCCGGCCACAGCAGCGCCATCAGCGCCTCCCGGGTCGCGGGTCGGCCGGCCCGGGAGACGAGGATCTTGACCAGGTCGCGCGCCTTGCGCGACTGCCAGGCGGTCGCGGGCAGCGGCGCGCCCCCGCGCACCACCTGGAACCCGCCGAGGGTCCGGATCGACACCGCCGGCCGGTCCCGCGCGCTGCACTCCCGGGCGACCGCGGCGGCCTCGGCCGCCAGACCCCGCGCCCCCGACCGGGCGGCCTCCCGCTCGGCCACGACCGCCAGCGCGAGCCCGTCGGTGCCGCCGAGCACCCGCGCCCGCGCGATGGACACCGCGATGCCGCCCAGGGGGTTGCCGATCTCCCGCCACACGGCCGCCGCCTGGTCCAGCAGCGCCAACGCCTGCCCCCGGTCCGCCCGCGCCCGCCCGGACAGCTCCAGCGACGCCGCCCCTGCGGCCCGGTCACCGCGCCGCCCGGCCTCGGCCCGCGCGTGCCCGGACAGTTCCAGCGACTCCGCCCCCGTGGCCGGGTCGCCGCGTCGACTGGTCTCGGCTCGCGTCCGCCCGGACAATTCCAGCGATTCCGCCGGTGCGGCCGGGTCGCCGCGCCGACTGGTGTCGGCTCGTGCCCGCCCGGACAGTTCCAGCGATTCCGCTGGCGCGGCCCGGTCGCCCCGGCGACCGGTATCGGCTCGTGCCCGCCCGGACAGCTCCGGCGATTCCGCCAGCGCCGTCCGGTCGCCCCGCCGACTGGCCTCGGCTCGCGCGCGCCCGGACAGTTCCAGCGATTCCGCCGGTGCGGCCGGGTCGCCGCGCCGCCCGGCCTCGGCTCGCGCTCGCCCGGACAGTTCCAGCGACTCTGCCAGCGCCGCCCGGTCGCCCCGGCGACCGGCCTCGGCTCGCGCCCGGTCGGCGAACGCCGCTGCCTCGTCGTCGCGACCGTCGGCCAGGGCGAGCCGGGCGGCGGCCAGCAGCGCCGCCGGGTAGCCCAGGCCGGTGCCGCACGCCAGCGCGCGGTCCACCAGGTCGCGGGCGGTGGCGGGTTCCTCGTCGGTCAGCAGTCGTGCCAGGCCCGCCAGCGCGGGCACCACCTGCGGCACCGCGCCGTTCTCCTCGGCCAGCCGCACCGCCTCGGTGAACGCCGTCCGGGACAGGGCGCGGTCGCCGCGCAGCCGGTACACCTCGCCCAGCGACTCCAGCGCCAGGCTGGCCAGCCGCGACCCGGTCCGGGTGTAGACGGCGCGGGCCGCGTGCAGGTCGGCCGCGGCCTCGTCGAGCTGTCCCAGGCCCAACCAGGCCGCGCCCCGGTTGTTCAGGCCCAGCGCCCGGTACCCGGCGAACCCGGTGAGGTCGGCCAGGCGCAGCGCGACCTCCAGCTCGGCCAGCGCTTCCCGGTGGCTCGCCTCGTGCACGAAGTGCGCCGACCGGTTGACCCGGACCCGGATCTCGGACAGGACGTCGCCCGCGAGCCGCGCGTGGGCCAGTGCCCGCCCGGTGTGGTCGGCCACCGCCACGCGGTCGCCCTCCGCGTCGGCGATCATGGCCAGGACGGTGTGCCCGGCGGACAGCGCCGCGTCGTCGCCGCAGCGCTCGGCCAGGGCGAGAGCCTCGGTGATCCTGGCCTTGCTCGCCGCCACGTCGCCGTGCGCCCAGTGCGCGCCCGCGGCCAGGCTGTGCACGCGCGATTCCGCCGCCGGGTCGTCGCCGGTCAGTTCGCACTCCTGGCACGCTGCCAGCGCCTTGTCCGGTGCGCCGCTGAAGTAGTGCATGGCCGCGACGCGCGCGGCGAGCGCGGGGCTCATCCGCCCGTCACGTCCAGCCGCGCCGCGCAGGCACGCCAACGCCATCGCCCACTCGCCGCGCACCTGGTGGGCGACGCCCGCGAGCTGCCAGGTCGTCGCGTCCCGGTCGGCCGGCGGGATCCGGTCCACCGCCGCGATGACGCCGTCCGCGCCGCCCTGGTGCAGAAGCTCCTCGCCCCGGCTCGCCAGAAGCCGCGCCACACCCGCGTGGTCGTCGATGCCGGTGAGCACGGCCAGGGCCTCGTCCGGGCGCCCGTGCCCGGCGAGCCACTCCGCCGCCGCGCGGGCCAGCCGGTCCCGTTCGGCGCGGTCGAGCGGGAAGCGGCTGCGCACGAACGCCCGCGCCAACGGGATGAGCCCGAGCCGGCCCGGCGCGTCCACCAACCGCTCGACGAACAGGCCGCGGGCCACCAGGTCCGCGAGCACCTCGGCGGCGTCGGCGAAGCCCAGCGCGGTCACCAGCTCGGCGTCGAAGCGGTCGAACAACGCCGCGGCGGCCAGCAGCGCGCGTACCCGCGTCGGTTCCCGGTCGAACACCTCGTGGGCGAGCCAGTCGTACAGGGTCCGGTCGCGCGGCAGCTCCACCGGGCCGGCCGGGTCGCGGCGCAGCGCGTCGGCGGCCATGCGCACCGCCACGGGCCAGCCGCCGGTGGTCCGGTGGACCTCCGCGACCCGGCTGCGGTCCACCCCGGGCAGCAGCCGCGCGGTCTCCGCCTCGGTGAACGCGAGCTGGTCCGCGGTCACCTCCAGCAGTTCGCCGTGCCCGCGCAGCCGCCGCACCGGGAACGGCGCCGGCTCGCGGCCGGCGAGCACGACGCGCAGGGCGGGCGGGGCCTGGAGGCACAGCGCGGCCAGCAGTTCGGCGGCGGGGTCGTCGCGGTGCAGGACGTGCAGGTCGTCCAGCACCAGGAACACCGGGTCCGGCCCGGTCGCGGCGGCGGTCACCGCGTCGGACAGCGCGGCGGCCATCGCGTGCGCCCGGTTGGTCCGGCCGGCGCTGCCCGTGGCCTCGTCGTCGGCCAGCACGTCCGGGGGCGCGAAGTCCAACGCGGGCAGCACCGCGCGCAGGTCGGCGGTGAGCCCGGCCAGCAGCGGCTGGACGAACCGGTCCCGCTCGGTGACGGTGTGCCAGGCGACCGGGGCGCGGTCGACCCAGCCGGCCAGGAAGGTGGTCTTGCCGTACCCGGCGGGCGCGACGACCGTGGTGAGCCTGGTCGAGCGGGCGGCGGTGAGCAGGTGGTCCAGCCGGGGCCGGGACAGGGCGGCGGGCAGCAGGGACGTCGTCACACCCGGTCCATCGTCGCTGGGCCGCCGCACGGTAGGACCTCCCCGGCAGGGTGCACTCGATCGGACCAGTGCCGCCTAATCCGGCCCTAAGGCCGCTCAAAAGCCTCGCACCAGGCTCGACGGCATGACCATCGCCCATTCCCCTGAATCACCGCCGCCGGCCGCGGTGACCGGCGCGCCGGCCGAGGTGAGCCGCGCGCTGACCGCCGCCGACTGGCGGGTGCTCGACCTGACCGCCGACGGCGACACGGTGTCCCTGCGCCTGCGCTTCACCGGCACGGCGGGCACGCCCGTCGCCACCCTGTCCCGCGAGGGCGACCACTGGTCGCTGGAGTGGGCGGGATCGGTGCTGCGGCTGCGCCACTGCAAGGGGCTGAGCTACCTGCACGCGCTGCTGTCCGCGCCCGGCACCGACCTGCACGCCCTCCAGCTGGCGACCGCCGCCGACCCGGGCACGCCGCACCGCGACGACCCGGAGCCGACCGCGGGCGGGTGCGCCGGCGTCGGACCGCTGCTGGACGAGACCGCCAAGAACGCCTACCGCCGGCGCCTCGCCGACCTGCGCGAGGAGGTGGACGACGCGCAGGCGTGCCACGACCGGGAGCGCGCCGAGCGGGCCAGGTCCGAGATCGACGCCCTCACCGGGGAACTGGCGCGGGCGTTCGGCCTGGGCGGCCGGGCTCGCCCCGCCTGCTCGCCCGCCGAACGCGCCCGGGTCAACACCACCAGGGCGCTGCGGTCGGTGCTCACCCGGCTCACCCGGGAGTTCCCCGACCTGGGCCACCACCTCGACACGTCGGTCAACACCGGCACGTTCAGCGGCTACCACCCGGGGCCGCACCCGCCGGTCGCCTGGCGGCTCGGCCGACCGAACACCGTTCACCCGCGTTGAACGCCATCTCGTTGTGCGGCGCGGGTTCGCGCCGCCGGAACCCGAGGAGGGGACATGCACCGCATGAGGAAGATCTGCGGGGTCATCACCGGGATGACCCTGGCCGTCGTCGGGCTCACCACGACACCGACCGTGGCGGGCGCGACCGACGACCCGGCCACCGCGGCGTTGCTGGAGGCGTTGCGCCGCGACCTCGGCCTGACCGAGGAGCAGGCCCTGAGCCGGTTCGCCGCCCAGGACGAGGCGCTGCGGCTGGACGCGGAACTCCTGCCCTGGCTGGGGGACGACCACGGCGGCTCGTGGCTCGACGAGGCCACCGGGCGTCTCGTGGTCGCCGTGACCACCGCCGAGGACGCCGAGCAGGTGCGGGCCGCCGGCGCGGAGGCGCGCGTGGTGACCCGCACCCTGCGCGCGGTGGAGGAGGTGAAGAGCGAACTGGACCGGCGGTCGGACGCCGAGCCGGACGCGTTCTCCGGCGTCGCGGCCTGGCACGCCGACCCGAAGAGCAACGCGGTCGTCATCACCGTCGTGAGTGGACAGACGCCGGGTCCGGCGGTGCGCGACGCCGTCGCACGCCACGGTGACGCGGTGCGCGTGGTGGAAACCGAGGGCGTCCCCACCACCACGGCCCTGCTGCGCGGCGGAGACAAGTACTACAGCGCCGGCGGTTCCTGCTCGGTGGGCTTCAACGCGTACAACGGCACGTACCGCTACTTCCTGACCGCCGGCCACTGCGGCCCGGTCGGCTCACCGACATCCGCCGCCGGCATCGCCATCGGATCGGTGTCGCACTCGCAGTTCCCCGGCCCGGACCGCGGTGCCGTCAGGGTGACCAACACCGCCGCGTGGCAGCAGGGGGCGTCGGTCAACGCCTACGTCGCCGGCAACACGAGCCTGAGCTACTTCATGCACGGGTACCGGTCCTCCACCGTGGGTGTGGCGATGTGCAAGTCGGGCGCGACCACCAAGCTCACGTGCGGCGTCATCAAGGCCAAGGGCGAATCGGTCCTCATGGACCACGACGACAACCCGGCCACCGCCTCGGTCAAGGTCAACGGTCTGACCCGCCACAACGCCTGCGTCGAGAAGGGTGATTCGGGTGGCTCGAACTTCAGCTGGGACGCGAACAAGCGCAACTACGCCGAGGGCCTGACCAGCGGCGCCAAGCTGGTGCCGGACAAGACCGTCCCCAACAAGTGGCGCTGCCGCTCCCACGTCGGCTTGGAGAACATCTCGTGGTTCTCCCTGGTGAGCGAGGCCTTGGGCACCTACGTCCTGACCCTGTACACCGCGCCCTGACCTCGCTGTCCACGCCGTCCTCGCGTCGCGCGGGGGCGGCGTGGAGGCGGTTCGCGCGTCAGGAATTCCTGGTCAGGGGGCGGGCTCCGCGGAGGAACTGAGACCTGGGCCGGCGGCAACATGTCGTGGAACACCGGTGTGAACTACACCCACCTGCTAGCCCGCTCCGCCATCCGCCCCGAAGTAGAGGCCCTCTACACCGCGCGGGCCTATCACTCTCTGAGGACCTGGCAACCTTGGCCAGGGCACCCAGAATCTCAGCCGACCCGGCCGCAGTGTCGTACATGATCCGACACCTGACCTTCACCGGCCGCCCAGGCACCCCACTGCTCACCATCCACACCACCGGCGACCCGGCCGTGCCGGTCCAGGGCCAACACGCCCAACCGCTCTGAACACCTCGGCAGCACAACTCGACCCTGGTCCAACGCACGCCTACCGGACCTACCACCCAACCCCCTACCCACGCCCCTTCGACCTCGCATGGTGACCGAGGCGCGCCGGGTACATGGGCCGAAATGGTGGTGCGCAGAACCGAACGTTGTGCGCAAGATCTACCGGTGACCGCTCTCGACAAGGACCTGATCGAGCTCCGCCGCGAGATCCACCGCCGCCCCGAGCTCGCCGGCGAGGAGCGGGAAACAGCCGGCCTGGTCGCGGACCAGCTGCGCGCGGCCGGGCTAGAGGTGACAACCGGCGTCGGTGGGCACGGGGTCCTAGCGGTGCTCGACGGTTCCGCAGACGGCCCGACGGTCGCGTACCGGGCGGACATGGACGCCGTCGACACGCGAACGAACGTGCTGCGCATCCCGCCGTCGGGCAGGGTCTTCGACGAAGACTTCGCCTCTCGCGTCCCCGGTGTCGCCCACCTGTGCGGACACGACCTGCACACCGCAATCGGCGTCGGCGTGGCCCGGGTACTGGCTCAGAGCCCTAAGCCAGTACGCGGCCGGCTCGTGTTCGTCTTCCAGCCCGCCGAGGAACTCTTGCAGGGTGCGCGCGCAATGTTGAGGACCGGCCTGGTGCAAAGCCTCGCGCCACAAGAGTTCTACTCGCTGCATTGCAGTCCTTTCCCTACCGGCACCATCACGGTGTCCCCGGGATACGGCCTACCCGGCCTAGACCACCTCCGAATAGTCCTGCCAGACAACGCCTCGGCCACCGCCGTAGCGGCCGAGGTGGCGCAGCTAGCCACCGTCAGCTACCCCCAGACCATCGCCGACTACAACGCACACTTCCAAGCAGTGCTGGAACCCAAGACCGCCGCGCAGATCCAGGAATCCGTGTCCATCAGCCAGTGGACCGAGCAGACCCCCGACGGGCGGCACATCTCGAACGTCCTGCTGCGGTCCTGGCCACAGGAACGGCATCCAGAGCTGCGTGCGCAGGTCAAGCAACTCGTGGCAGACGCAGGCGGCCACGTCGAGCCCCCAGACGATCCGTTCCCCGCCTTGGTGAACTCGGTGGACCTCAGCACAGCGGCTGGCCAGTACCTGAGCACGACACTGGGCCCGGAGTCTGTCTTGTGGGGCCGGGCATCCTGGCCCTTCAACTGCGAGGACTTCGCCCTGTTCCTCAACGAGGCACCGGGCGCACAGTTCTACCTAGGCGTAGCGAACCCCAAGTCAGGCATGAACGGCGCACCACACACTCTCGACTTCGCCGCCGACGAGCACGCAATCACCCACGGCGTACACGCCATGTCCAGCCTCCTGACCCACCGACTGACAGCCCTGTCGACCAGCGGTGACGACCTGGGGTCCGAGGGCACAGCGCGTTGACCCCGACCTCGCCGTGATCGCAGCCCTGGATCCGCAGACCATTCGTCAACCACCACAGCGGCTTCGGCCGCCCGGCGACCGGTCCACGGAGTGGATCACGGCCTCGCGCGAGCTGTCGGCTCCGTCGCAGTGGGCCAGGCCCAGCTCGACGACCTCGTTGTCCAGTGCGGTGAAGTCGGTGGCGAGCGGGGACAGTGCCCAGGTGTTGCGGAACAG
The DNA here is from genome assembly GCF_037401995.1 of Saccharothrix sp. CCNWYY140. NCBI lineage: Bacteria > Bacillati > Actinomycetota > Actinomycetes > Pseudonocardiales > Pseudonocardiaceae > Saccharothrix > Saccharothrix sp. CCNWYY140. The sequence goes on along the minus strand of NZ_JBBEGC010000020.1, from coordinate 68,679 downwards.
GTGCACCGGCACTCGTGAAGGGTAAATGCAGCTCACCGGCGGTGTCATACCGGTTGTGTCCTTGCTGTCCAATACCCGCCTCGCCCTGGCTCCGGCGTCTCCGACGTCCCTCAGTACAGCGGACGCTCACCGCCTGTCATAGTTGTGGCAGCTGATAACGCAATCAAGTGAACCGTGAGGCGTCGTGGAGCAGTCGCGCTGGATCGATGACGACGACGATTGGGATGACCCACTCTGGGGAGATGAGCCCAGGAAGGCGTACCGCGAGGCGATTCAGGATCTACAGGTTCTGCTTCGAGCGCGCCCAGACGTTCACCTCGACTGGCATGGTGGCCGTGGGACGCGTGGTGATGCGCGTGTGGTTTTTCTTGACGGAGCAGGGGCTCCCAAGCTCAGGGTGCGCTTCCGATCGGCCAGCCAACTGGACGCGCTTGCCAGGGTCCTCGGCTCGGGCCATCCTCTGCCGGACCATCACGGGCTCTGGGACGAGAGCAAGAAAACGATCATGGCTCGCGTCGTGGGTGACTACGACCAGTTGGTTCTGGCCCTCGCGAGATCCATGTTGCCGAACGTGAGGCGCGGTGACGCCGTTCCGGGCAGCCCACTGGGCAGGGATGTGCTCGGCCTTCTCTCCAGTGAGGGAGCATTCGCGACAACTGATGTCGTGGCGGGCTCGAAGCCTGCGGGCCGAGCGCTGAGGCTCATGCCGGCGACCGAGGAGTTGGCGGCGCTGTATCCCAGCCGGCTTCGCGCAGCTCCGCCCATCGCGTTGGTGATGGAAGGGTTCGAGGCCGCCGATGCCGGGGCCGCGCAGAACCTGTTGGCCGACTACGGCGACAGCTACCTCCACCAGGTCGTCCGGGCGACAGGGGTGTCTCTGCGACTGTGGAAGGCGAACTACCCGTCGGCTCGGCATCCGGCGCGGACCGGTATCGGCAAGATCCGGTTTCCTCGGGAGCGCTATGACGCCACCCCGGTCGCCCTGTACGCGGCTGCCAATTCTACAGGACGGGATCCTCTCGAGAGGTATCTGAAGTATTATCAAGTGCTGGAATTCTTCATGCCGAGAGCCGCTGCGCATGCTGCGGCGCAGGGCAGTCCGGTTCGATCCGAACTGGACCAGTTGAGCGTCATGGCTGAATTGGCGGTCACCTCCGCGCAGCTGCAAGGATTTCTCCGCGGCAACGTTCTGTTGTTGCGCAGTCTGGCCGAAGAAAAGCTCATCAAAGATGTTCCCGTGTTGCAAGCGGACGTCAACTCTCACCCGGTTCCAGGGCTGGACTACCGGCCCGACGTTGCGAAGCGCGTGTACAAGATCCGGTGCAGGATTGTTCATGCGAAAGAGGGCGGCGGTCACAACCAGGCGGAGGTCATCCAGCCTCATAGCCGCGAGGCTCGCGACATGGGCGCAGATCTCCAGCTCATCCGGTTCGTTGCCGAGCGAGTCATCCAGCACTGGGCCACTTCGCTGTCGTGATTCGGTACGTGCGGGCTTGATGCGTTAGGGCGGGCCATGCCGATCCACACGCCGCTAGGCGAACGCGTGCAGATCTACGCACAGAAGGGTCAGCGGAAGACTGCCAGGGCCCACATCTTGAGGACCTTGTCGTTGGTGTTCCAGTTTTCCACCTTGCCCAGCACCCGCGCGCGGAAGGACGTGCCGTCCGGCACGATGTCGTGTTCTCGTACGCCGCTGCGGGGGATCTTCACCCGGACATGGGCGGTGCTGTCTGGGTAGGGGGCGCGTAGGCGTAGGTAGTTTTCGTCCGAGTCGTCGTTTTCCTCGTACTTCTCGAAGAGGCCGTCGACGGAGAGGAACATCCTCGTTTCGCTGAGCTTCGCTTGTGCCGTGCCGTCGTCGGACAGGCTTCGGTGTGCGTGGACCTCGCCCTTGTGGAAGTCTGCGTAGACGATGGCGTCGGCGGTTTCCAGTTGGCGCAGGACTTCCCGGATCGCGGTGATCGGGCGGTCCTCTGCTTCGAAGGACTCGGCTCGTTGGGCCTCGTGGATGCGGTTGCCGCCGAACTTGAACCAGCGGACCTTCACCTCGCCCTGGCCTTCCGCGTTCTCGCGGGTGTACTGCTCCACCAAGCGCTTGAGCGCCGGCACGTTGCTGCGGGTCTGGAACATCTCCATGACCATCGTTTCGTTGAGGTAGATCAGCACCTCGTGCTCGCCGACGCCACCGACGGCCTCCTCGCGCGGGAGGCGGCCGTGGCGGCGGTACAGCGCTACCGACGCCGCGACCAGCGCGACGCCGAGGGTGATCAGGACCCAGAACCACGGGCTATCGACAGCCACGGATCTCCTTGAAAGCCTCGGCCAGGGACGTCGCGTTCGCGTCGACCATGCGGCCACCGGTGGCCTTCGCCGCCTGGTCCAGTTCCACGGGGTCGGCCTCGCCGAAACGGACGGTGTAGGTGTGGACGGTCTTCGCCCTGGGCTCGCGGGACTCGTGGTTGCGCAGGAAGTCGGACAGGCTGATGCCGGCGTTGTTCTCGCCGTCGGTCATCAGCACGATGGTGACCGGTGAGCCCGGGTTCGTCGCGGTCACCGCGGTGGCTTTGGCGTAGGCGGCGTCCAGGGCCGACCAGACGCCGGTGGCCTGGTCGAACCGGTCGGTCGCGATGTGGTCGCGGATGGCGTCCAGGTCGGCTTGGCCGGAGATCACGAAGTCACGTTCGTCGAGGACCGTGCCGCCGAAGCGCATGATGGTGAACCGCTCGCCCTTGTAGAAGCGCGTGAACTTGCCCGCCTCCGACGAGTCGGCGCCGCTGAAGCCGGCGAACGCCGACCGCAGGGCGGCGATGCGCGGTCCCACCATCGACGTGGAGAAGTCGAGGACGAAGATCACGTGGGACGGGTTGCGCGACAGCGGGTCCGCATAGACGGCGGTGAGCCGGTCGACGGTTTCCTTGCGCTCGGGGAAGTACAAGGTGTTGGTGCCGAAGTCGTGGAACCGGGGGTCGCGCGGCACCTGGTTGTTCAGCGGGCGGCGCAGCGTCCGCTCCATGATCGCGCGCTGCGCCGGCTCCGACTCGAACCAGCGCACGACGGTGTCGAAGCTGTCCCGCTTGGCCGGGTCGAGCAGCAGCATCGGGTAGTCGGCCAGGATGATGCCGTCGCGCGGGTACAGGATCTCCAGCGGCTCGCGCAGCTTCCCGCTCGCGTTGAGGGACAGCAGCACCGATTCGTAGTTGATCAACGCGTCCGCGGCGTCCTGGTCGGCGGCGTAGGACTCGGCCAGCCGGTGCGAGGTGTCCTCGGTGAGCGTGCGCCCGGCGAAGAACCCGCGCAGCCGGTCGCAGGTGACGTCCTGCTCGCGCAGGGCGCCGCCCCCGCCCGCCGCCGCGGTCGCGATCCCGATCAACGCCGACAGCCCGCTGCCCGCGTGCTGCGGGTCCGCCATGCCGAAGCGCACCATCCCCGCGGCCGACCGGTCGGCCAGGTCCGCCCAGGACAGCTGGCGGTCCGCGGTGGAGGACCGGAGCAGCTCCGCGGTCTTCGGCGTGACCCCGATGGCCAGCGGCGAGAACATGAACCTGCTGCTGGGCGGCCGTTCGCCGGTGAAGCCGATCTGCTTGAGCTTGAGGTCGAAGTACCGGTCGGTGGACAGCCAGGCGATGTCGTGCCGGTACTCGCCCGGGTTCAGCGCGTTGGTCGCGTCGATCGTGCCCCGGTGCTCCAGGACGAGCTCGACACCGGTGGCACGCCGCAACTCGTCGAGCAGGGGACCCATGTCCGCCAGTTCGGAGGAGGCGAGCACCCGCAGGGTCACGTGCGGTGGCCGCTCGGTGGTGCACGCCGCGAGCAGCGCCAGCACCGCGCACAGCGCGGTCAGCTTCCGTGCGGCGGGCCGCGTCACCGGCAGTTTCCGTGCAGCGGGCCGCGTCACCGGCAGTCGCCGATCGTGGTGATGAGCTTCTCGAACAGGTCGACCGCGGGCAGGTACGCGCGGGTGTCGTCGTCGGTCGCGGACGGCGCCTCGATGCCGTGGTCGGCGAGCAGGCCGGCCAACTGCGGGCTGGCCGTCTCCTGGCCCGCGTCCAGCACCCGGAAACCCAGTTCGACGGCTCGTTTGCGCAGTTCCGCGTCGGTGCGCAGCAGCTGGGCCAGCCGCGTGCCCCGCTCGTTGAGCGCGATGAAGGACGGCTGGGTCTCGAAGTGGTCGGCCGGGTAGAGCAGGACCCGCTCCAGGTCCGGCTGCCCGGCGGGGCGGCGCAGCTGGTGGGCCAGGTACTGGTGCTCGTAGATCACGACGATCGGCGCGATCCGCTTGCCCTCCTGCGACAGGTAGAAGGGGACGCGGTCCGGCGTCGGCGCGCCCTGCTGCCGGTAGAACGACTTCAGCGATTCGCCGAGCGCGACCGCCTCGCTCTCCGAACTGGCGATCCGGCCGCCGTTCCGGGCGTAAGCGACCAGGCCCTGGTACGTGCCACCCGAGTTGGACTTGCACACGTCGGAGGTGTGGGCGAGCACCAGGTTGTTGTTGGTGAGGCCGTGGGCGCCGATGCCGATGTCGTTCCAGCGCTTGCCCTGCTCGGTGAGCCGGATGAACGCGGCGATGTCGAGTTCGTAGTACAGCGTGTCGGGTCGGCTGGGGTCCATCGGCGTGGCGACACCCGCGTCGCGCAGCGCCTGGGCGTAGGGGCGGTAGGTGGCCAGCACGATCGGGCTGACGAACGGGACGTGCGCCTGGGCGAACCGGTTGCCGGCCTGCCGGTCGGTCAGGATCAGGTCGGACGTGGGCTGCCCCGAGGGGAACACGAAGTCGTACTGGTCGATGTCGTTCGTGGCGATCTCACGCGATCCGGAGTTGTGGACGACGACCTCGACGTCCCGCCGCTTCAGGATCTCCTGCACCTTGCCGTCGCGGAAGAAGTCGACCTTGGACCCCGCCTTGCCCCGGATGACGGTGACCGGCTCCGCCGGCGGCGCGGGCCGCACCACGGCGGGCGTCAGCACCAGCAGGATCACGCCCACCGCGCCGACCACCCACGCCGGGGCGAGGCTGGGTCTCGGCGGCCGTTGCTTGATCCGCAACAGCGGTTCCTCGGCCACCCGACCTCCAGCCCCCAATGGCCATGACGACCACACCACTACACCCGCCCGGTGAACACCACGGGACCGGTCGATAACGCTTCGACCCCACCGGGGCGCTCGACGGCGTCCCGGCATCGCCCAGCGTGCCGGCCACGGCGGGGACCTCTCCCCGGCGGTCGGGCTGAGACTGGCCGGCATGCGGGTACTCATCTCTGTTCTAGCCATCGTGGCCGCCGGGTGCACGGCGGCCGAACCGGCCGGGCCGCCGCCACCACCGCCACCGCCTCCGCCCACCCGGCAGCTGGTCGAGTGGTCGAACGTGGTGTGCACGCAGGTGAAGGCGATCGAGGAAGCCGGGACACCACCCGACTCCTCCTTCTCCTTCCACTCGGTCCTGGGCAGCATCGACAACGCGACGAGGGCGCTCAAGAAGGTGCCGCCGTCGGGGGTGGCCACGGCGGACGGGCACGTCGCCGGGCTGGTCACGGCGCTGGAAAACCTCCGGCCGCAGCTGCCGTCCGCCACCGACACCTCGCTGACGTCCGCGCCGGACGCCGAAGCGCGGGCGAAGCAGGTCGCGGAGCTGATCTCCGGTCTGGGACCGGTGCGGCAGCAGCTCGCCGGCGTCGTCGAGAACGCGCCCGAGCTGCACACCTCGTACAACCTGACACCCGCGTGCGAGCCCGTGCGGGCCGTGACGCTGCCCGAGCCCGCGCCGACGCGCGAGCTGGTGGTCTGGGCGGACAAGATGTGCGCGACCGTCACGTCGATCGGCGAACTGACCACCGACACCGCCGACCTCGCGGGCGAGGACCCCCGGTTCGCCTCGTTCGAGCTGGAGAGCTATGTCAGCACGACGAACTCGACGCTCGACAGTGCCGCGACGCAGATCGCAGACCTGACCACGACCGGCGTCAAGGAGGCGGACGCGTTCCGCGACACCCTGCTGACCGCGCTGCGGGACGAGGCGGCGAAACTGCCGACGAACCCGCCGCTCGGCACCGAGGGACCGGCCCTCCAGGAGCAGGTCGAGCTGGCCAAGGCCGCCGTCACCGCGGTCAAGCCGAAGGCCGAAGGGCTGCTCGCCGTCGTCGGACACGGCCCCGCACTCGCCGCTTCGCACGACCTCGCGCCATCGTGCGTGCCCCGTGACATCGCGGCGAAGCCGAAGCCGCCGCTGACCGCGCGCAACGGCACGGATCTGGCCGCCTGCAAGGCCGGTTCGTGCCAGGTCCTGGTCACCGGGAAGGCCGACATCACCGTGGGGGAGCTGACCGTCACGGTGTCGATCCGCGGCGGCAGGATGGTGCTCACCACCCCGTCCACCCGGATGTCGATCGGCCCGAACGGCATGGGGAAGATCGGCGTCGCGGGCGGGCCGAGCGTCGTGTTCGTGATGACCGAGGTGCAGGGCACGACGGCGGTGCTCGACATCAGCACCGAGTGAGGCGCAACGGCCGAACGCACGGGGCCGGCTGACGCGTTTCCCTTGCGCCGTATGCACATCCGCTGGTCCTGCCGAGTGAATCCCCTGCCGTATCAAGGACAGGGGAGCAACGCGGCGTGACCATGTCACGGCGGAGTGCCGATCGTCAGGGCAGGAGGCGCGATGGCGGACCCGATGGCGCACGTCGAGCGCATGGTCGACGACTGGGAGCGTGACGCCGATCGGAAAGCCGCGCGCTACCAGGAGATGGCGCGGGAGGCCGGGCAGATCTCGATCACCGCCTCGGCGGGCGACGGCGCGGTCACCGTGACGGTCGGCGCGAACGGCATTCCCACCCACGTGGCCATGACCGACGCGATCCGGCGGATGTCGCCGGACCGGGTCGCGGGTGCGGTGCTGGAGGCGATGCGGCGGGCGCAGGCGCAGTTCCCCGCACGGTTGGCCGAGGTCATGGGGCGCACGGTCGGCGAGGACTCCACCACGCGTTACCTGCTCGACCAGGCGCGCACCAGCTTTCCGCCACCGGTGGACGACCCGCCCGGCCGGGCGGCGCCGCCCCGCCGCCCGCCCGACGACGGCGACGACGGTGACTTCGGCGACCAGCGCTACCTGAGGCCGAACCGCTGATGGCGGGCTACGAGGTCCTCGTCGACGAGTTGGAGGCGCACCGGACGCGGCTGGCGGCGCTGGCCGACCGGATGCGCGAGGCGGTGGACGCGGCCCGCCAGGTCAGCATGAACGACGACGCGTACGGGGTGATCTGCCGGCCGTTCGCCATGATGCTGCAACCCTTCGAGGACAAGGGTGTCGACGCCCTCACCAGGGGCGCCGAATCGCTGGAGGACGTCGCGGAGGGCGTGCGGGAGACCGCGGCGACCTACTCCGCGCAGGAAGACGCCGAGGCCACGCGGTTCCGCGGGGACGCCTGATGGGCGGCGGCGACCTGGTCGCGCGGCCTAAGGACGACACTCCCGCCGTCACCGGCATCGGGTTGCTCGAGTCCGCCGGCGACCTGTCGAAGGGCGTCTCCGACGGCGACTGGGTGAGCGCCGGCCTGGGCGGGCTCGGCGTCGGGCTGGAGGTGCTCAGCCTGGTGGTCGACCCGATCGGGACGCTGGCCTCCTACGGCGTCTCGTGGCTCATCGAACACGTGCAGCCGCTCAAGGAGGCCCTGGACTGGCTCGCGGGCGATCCGCCGGTCATCCGGGCGTTCAGCGAGACGTGGGGCCGCGTGGCCGCCGCGGTCACCGCCATCGCGCAGGACTTCTCCGCCGAGGCCGCCGCCGGCACGGCGGGCTGGACGGGTCCGGCGGCCGACGCGTACCGCGGTCACGCCGCCGAGGTCGCGGACGCCCTCGCCGCCGCGGGCACGCTGGCCGACGGCATCTCCGCCGGTGTGATGCTCATGGGCGAGGTCGTGGCGTTCGTCCGCGAGACGGTGCGCGAGATCGTGGCCGAGCTGATCGGCAGGCTCATCGCCTGGGCGCTGGAGGCGGCGTGCACGCTGGGCGCGGCCACGCCGGTCATCGTCGGCCAGGCCGTGGCCGCGATCTCCCGCGTGGTCAAGCGGATCAGCGACCTGATCCGCCGCCTGGTCAAGACCATCGCCAACGTGGCCCCGCGCATCCGGGCCGTCGTCGCCAAGCTCGACGAGATCATCGCCAAGCTGGCCAAGCTGGGCCGACGCCCCACCCGTCCGGACACCCCGGCCACCCCTGACCCGGTGCACTCCGGCACTACCAAGCCGTCCGGTGTGGACGGTTCCACTAGCCCGTCCTCGGCGACCACGACACCGTCCCAAGCGCACGACACACCGGGTTCGTCGCCCCGCAAGCCGGACACCCCCGCCTCGGACACGACCACCCCGTCCGGAGCGTCACCGGGCACCAGGACGGCCTCCGCACCGGGCCTGCACCGACATGGTCAAGCGGACGACAACCGCCAACCCTGGCCGCCCGAACGGCGTGATCCGCAGTTGGAGTACACGCCGTACGGCGAGCTGGCCAGAACCGACCGGAACATCCGGCGGATCATGGAGAAGTACGGGATCCGGCTCGACCGCGGCGGTCGCCCGAGATCGGACAACTCGCTGCGCGGCGCGGACGGGTGGACGGAGCCACGGGGCCGCACCCGGGACATGCGCATCGGTCCGTCGGCTTTCGCCAACGAGGAGATGCTGGCCAGAACGCTCTACCACGAGAACGTGCACGTGCGGCAGATCAACGGCAACGGCGGCCGGGGGCCGGGCTCGATGCGCCAGTGGGACGAGTGGGAGAAGGCAGCACACGCGGCCGACCGGGCGTGGTGGCAGAATCACCCCCTCAACCCGGACCGGGCAGGAGGAGGGACATGAGCGCGATCCGACACGCCTCCTACGCGACCTGGGAAAAGGTGTACGGCGACTCCTACGAGGCCCTCCCCGCCCGCCCGTCCGCGCCCTGCCCCAACTGCGCCCACCACACCCTGCGGCTGGAATTCGTGGCGACCCCGGCCGACCGCACCGGCTACGCCGCGTTCTGGTGCGACACCTGCAAGTTCGGCATCACCACCTCACGCACCCACGTCCCGGCCGGCGTCCCCTTCCACCTGATGGGGACGCCGTGGTCGGAACTGGAAAAGGTCATCCCGGACTTCGTCCTGGTACAGCCCCCGGACGACCCGGACCCGCTCGACGAGGACTGAGGACGGTCGGGACGGGCGACACGACGGTCCCCGACACGGTCGAGGAGCGGGCCGCCAGGTTCCGCACCCTGCTCCGCCACGCCGCGGATCAGCCGGGCCAGCGCCTCCGCGGGCTCCAGCGGCCGGCCGGGGCGGTGGTCCTGGAGTTCACGGTCAGGGAAGCGGTGTCGGTTGCGGTGGGCCCAGCCCCTGGGGAAGCACGCGATGCCGGTCGTCATGCGGGAAGGCGCGTGGGGCCATACGGTCGGGAGGGGACGCGGGAACGGAGGTGGCGGTGTGGGGGATCGGTGGCAGTACCTGGGTGTCTTGTTGGGGTGTCTGCTGGTGACCTTGCCGTTGGAGTTCCTCGGGGCCGGGGTGTATCGGCGGGCGGCGGTGTTGGCTCGGGCGGTTTTGCCGGTGGTGGGGGTGTTTGCGGCCTGGGATGTCGTGGCCATTGCGCGGGGGCATTGGACGTTTGCCGAGGAGTTCACGCTGGGGGTGGTGTTGCCGGGTGGGATGCCGGTTGAGGAGGTGTTGTTCTTCGTGGTCGTGCCTGTGTGTGCGGTGTTGACCTACGAAGCCGTCTCCGGGATGGCCGCCCGGCTGGAGCGGGAGAGGGCCGTTCGTGGGTAGGGAGTACCTGGTGGCCGCGGTGGTGGCGGCTGTGGTGGTCGTGTTGTGGGAGTTGCTCGTCTTGCGCAGTGGGCTGTTCAGACGGCCCGCGTACTGGGTGACTATGGCGATCGTCTTCGCGTTCCAGGTGCCGGTGGACGGGTGGCTGACCAAGTTGTCCGCGCCGATCGTCCTGTACGCGCCGTGGACGATCAGCGGGGTTCGGGTGCCGTGGGACATACCCGTCGAGGACTTCCTGTTCGGCTTCGCGATGATCACGGCGACGCTGTTGCTGTGGCAGCGGGCGCGTGATCGCGAGGTCGCGGCGTGAAGAGGACTACGGCGGCTGATGTGGCGGGGGCGTTCGACGTTGCCGCGCGGGGTTACGACCTGCTGGTGGGTCTGAATCCGGGTTACCACGCGGCCCTGCGGCGGTCGGCGCGTGCCTTGGGGCTGCGGTCTGGGATGAGGGTGCTGGACCTCGGGTGCGGGACGGGCGCGTCCACGGCGGCGATCCTGTCGGTCGCGCCGGACGTGGAGGTCGTCGCCGTCGACGCCTCGGCGGGCATGATCGAGAGGGCGCGGGCGAAGCGGTGGCCGGGGTCGGTGCGGTTCGTCCACGCGCGCGCCGAGGAAGTCGCCGGGCTGGGGGAACCCTTCGACGCGGTGTTCGCCGCCTACCTGGTGCGCAACCTGCCTGAACCGGACCCGGCGCTAAGACGGATCCGCGGCCTGTTGCGGCCGGGAGGGCGGTTCGTGGCCCACGAGTACTCCGTGCGCGACTCCCCGGTGAGCACGGCCGTGTGGACCGCGTTGTGCTGGGGCGTGGTGATCCCGGCGGGGCGGCTGGTCACCGGCGACCACCGGCTCTACACCTACCTGTGGCGCAGCGCGCTGCGCTTCGACGGAGCCCGCGAGTTCCGCGACCGGTTGCGCCGCAACGGTTTCACCGGGGTGCGGAGCGCGCCCGTGCCGGGTCTGCAACTGGGTATGGTGCACACGTTCGTCGGCTACGCGCCGCAGGAGGGTGCTTGATGCGCGACCGCAGAGCCGTCCGCATCCCTGCCCCGGGTGGACGGGCGTCCTTCGACGGTGACGCGCCCGTGGTGGCCGTGGTGGGCGGCGGGATCGCCGGGTTGAGCGCGGCGACCGTGCTGGCCGAACGCGGGGCGCGGGTGGTGGTGTGCGAGCGCGAGGACCACCTCGGCGGCCGGGTCGGCGGCTGGGAGACCACGCTGGCCGACGGCAGCCGGGCCACGATGACCCGCGGTTTCCACGCGTTCTTCCGCCAGTACTACAACCTGCGGGCGCTGCTGGGCCGGGTCGAGCCGGAGCTGGTCGCCCTGCCCGACTACCCGTTGTGGCACCGGGGCGGGCACCGCGACGGGTTCGCCGGGCTGCCGCGCGCGTTGCCGTGGAACGCGCTGGCCTTCCTGTGGCGCAGCGAGACGTTCGCGTGGCGCGACCTGCCCGGCGTGGACGCGCGGGCGGCGCTGCGGCTGCTCGACGTGTCGGTGCCCGGGACCTACCACGAGCTGGACCACCTGGACGCGGCCGACTACCTGGGGCGCATCCGGTTCCCGCGACCCGCGCACGCGTTGGCGTTCGAGGTGTTCTCGCGCAGCTTCTTCGCGCACCCGAGCCGGATGTCGGCGGCGGAGCTGGCGACGATGTTCCACATCTACTTCCTCGGCTCGTCCGAGGGCCTGTTGTTCGACGTGCCCGCCGACCCGGTCCCGCACGGGTTGTGGAACCCGCTGGCCGCGTACCTGGAGGCGTTGGGGGCGGAGGTCCGGACCGGGACGCCGGTGCTGGAGGTCGCGCGTGGCGGACGGCGGAGGTTCGTGGTCCGCGTGGAGGGCGGCGCGGTCGAGGCGGACGCGGTGGTGCTGGCGGCGGACGTCCGCGGGCTGCGGGACCTGGTGACGTCCTCGGAGCTGGGCACGCCGGCGTGGCGGGCGGGCATCTCGCGGCTGGAGACCGCGCCGCCGTTCCTGGTGTCGCGGTACTGGCTGGACCGCCCGGTGGCGCGGCACCGGCCCGGGTTCGTCGGGACCAGCGGGTACGACCTGCTGGACAACGTCAGCGTGCTCGACCGGTACGAGCACGAGGCTCGGGCGTGGGCGGCGCGCACCGGCGGGTCGGTGGTGGAGCTGCACGCGTACGCGGTGCCGGAGGACGTCGGGGAGGCCGAGGCGCGCCGGCGGTTGCTGGACGCCCTGCACGAGGTCTACCCGGAGACCAAGGCCGCCGGGGTGGTGGACGAGCGGCACGAGCTGCGGGCGGACTGCCCGTTGTTCCCGCCCGGCGGGTTCGCCGACCGGCCCGGGGTGGGGACGCCGGAGGAGTTCCTGGTGCTGGCCGGGGACCTGGTCCGGGTGGACTTGCCGGTGGCGTTGATGGAACGGGCGGCCACGACCGGGTTCGCCGCCGCCAACCGGTTGTTGGGGCGGTGGGGCGTGGCCGGGACTCCTTTGTGGACGGTGCCGAACGGCGGACGCGGTGGGGTGTTGCGGGCGGTCGCGCGGAAGTGGGGCGTGAGCCCCGGCTAGCCGGCGTGGTCAGTCCAGCCCCGGCCGGCGTGACCGGGTCAGTCCGGCCAGCGGCCTGAAGTGCGCAGGGTGTAGCGGCGTTCCGCGTACGCCAAGTCATCGCGCCACAGGCGTTCGGCCGCCCACCTCATCACCGGGCGGATCAGGGGTGCGGCGGGACGGGTCAGGGCGAAACCCCTCCGCGTCGAGTGCGCCACCGTCGCCTCGATCACCGCCGTGCGGCCCGGATTCGTCGGCGTGGCATGGGTTTCCACCACACTGCCCACGCCCTCGCCCTCGACGATCCGCATCACCACCGTCCTCGGTTCGGGGCAGGTGAACTCCGCCACCACCGGCACACCCAGCCGGCCCGCCACCTTGAACGTCACCTCGACGGTGAACCGGTCGTCCACCTCCGTCGGGGTGTCCAGCACGCGCAGGTTGGCGAAGGAGTACGGGTGGAACCACGCCCCGTGCCACGGGTCCAGGCGGTTCGCCACCACGTCCTCCGGGTCGCACCGGCCCAGCAGGGTCGCCACCGCGTCGATCGAGCCGTGCGGCGGGCGTTCGGGCACCACGGGCAGCGGCAACGGGTCCTCGCCGCCCACCGCGTCCAGGCGCACCCACACCAGGACACCGTCGTCGTGCGCCGGATAAGGGCTCCACGCCCCGAAACGCTTGCCGTTCAACGCCAAACCGTGCCACCGGCACAGCAGTCGGCCGTCGTGCACCACGCCATCGGCCAGCGGTGCGCCCAGGTGTGGGCACGCGCCGGGACCCGCCGTCAGCGTGCCCGCGCCGTCCCGCCACAGCACGACCTCGCGGCCGGCGACCGTGCGGCCCAGCGGCCGGTCGGACCGGACGTCCCGGCTCGCCCCGACCACGAACCAGTTGCCCGACGGCCGGGCCTGGGCGCGTTTGAGCGCCGCCTCGATGAGCGCGGGCTTCGCGGCGGCCCACGTGGGCTCCTGCTGCGCCCACGGCCGGCTGCGGAACACCCGCAAGGGCAGTCGTGCGGCCATTTCCGACCTCCTCACCGATGCGTCGAGACCGTCGATCAGGCGGCCCGGGTCAGCGCGGCGCGCGCGAAGACCACCAGCCGCCGCCCCTTGGACACCGCGACCCGCCGACCCAGCACGTCGTGGTCGGCCTCCTCGATCAGGTCCAGGATGCGGCCGTAGAGCCGGTAGGCCGTCGCCACGCACGGGCGCGACCTCGGCGCGAGCATCCCCACCCCCGGCTCCGCCTGCCGGTAGACCGCCCGGGTGCGGGCGACCTGCTCGGCCAGGGCGCGCCGGACGCGCGGGTCGGTGCGGCCGGTGTCGCGGGACCACTGCAACAGTTCGCGGTCCACGCCGTGGGTCGCCAGTTCGTCGGCCGGCAGGTACACCCGGCCGCGGTCGAGGTCCTCGCCCACGTCGCGCAGGAAGTTGGTGAGCTGGAAGGCGATGCCCAGAGCGGCGGCGGCGGGTTCGGCCTCGGCGCGCGGCACGCTCGTGCCCAGCACCGGCAGCACCTGCAACCCGATGACCGCCGCCGAGCCGTGCACGTACCGGGCCAGGTCGTCGTAGGTGGCGTAGTCGGTGACCGTCAGGTCCATCCGCATGGACGCCATGAAGTCCCGGAAGTGCGCGGTGTCGATGTCGTGGCGGCGGATCGTGTCCAGCAGGGCGGCGATGATCGGGTCGTCGCTGCGGCTCTCGTCCAGGCCCGCGAACAGCCGTTCCTCCACAGTGGTCAGTTCCCGCGCCCGCTGCTCCGGGGTGCGTCCGTCGTGGACCTCGTCCACGATGTCGTCGGCCCACCGCGCGAACCCGTACAGGGCGTGCACGGCGGGCCGCTGCGCCGGCCGCAGCAGCCTGGTCGCCAGGAAGTACGTGCGGCCGTGCACCGCGTTGAGCTCGCGGCAGCGCCTATAGGCGTTGCGCAGCACAGGATCCACGATGCCCGCGGCATCGAGTTCACGCTCGACCGACATCCGCCGCCCAGTCCCTTCGCCGTCGTCGTGCACCACGCTAGGTCCGCCGGCGGCGGTCTGCATGACAGACGCCGCTGTCATGCAGACCCCAACCCGCGCTGGTTGACTCATCGGGGCCACACCCCGCGACGCGAGGAGACCACCATGACGCTGGCCGCCGACCACCACGTCGCCGGGGCGGCCACGTCCACCGCGGGGTTCACCGCGCGCCTGGACCGCGAACTGGACCGGTACCTGGTCGAGCGGTGCGCGTCGGGTCCGGCCGCCGAGGTCGCCGACGCGCTGACCGACCTCGTCCGGTCCGGCGGCAAGCGGCTGCGGCCCACCTTCGCCTGGTGGGGGTGGCTCGCGGCCGGTGGCGCGCCGGACGGGCCGGACGCCGATGCGGCGGTCCGCGCGTTCGTCGCGCTGGAGCTCCTCCAGTGCTGCGCCCTGGTGCACGACGACGTGATGGACCGCTCCGCGACCCGCCGTGGCCGGCCGACCGCGCACCGGGCGTTCGCCGCCGCGCACCGCCGGGCCCGCTGGGCGGGCGACCCCACCGCGTACGGCGACGCCGCGGCCATTCTGGTCGGTGACCTTGCGCTGGCGTGGGCCGACGACGCGTTGGTGACCGCGGGTCTGCCGGGCGACGCGTTGACCCGCGCGTGGACGCCGTGGCAGGCCATGCGCACCGAGATGATCGCCGGGCAGCACCTGGACCTGCTCGCCGTGGCGCGCCGCGAGGAGTCCCTGACCGAGACCCTGCGCGTGGCGCGCTACAAGACCGCCGCCTACACCGTCGAACGCCCCCTGCACCTGGGCGCGGCGCTGGCCGACGCCCCACTGCGCGCGGTCGCGGCCCTGCGGGCGTTCGGCCACGACATCGGCATCGCCTACCAGTTGCGCGACGACCTGCTCGGCGTGCTCGGCGACCCCTCGGTGACCGGCAAACCCGTGGGCGACGACCTGCGCGAGGGCAAGCGCACCCCGCTGGTGTCGATCGCCCTGACCCTGGCCCGCGACCTGCGCCGCGACGACGTCACCGCCCTGCTGCGGCGGTGCCTGGGCCGGCGGCGGGCGGACGACGACACCCTCGCCCGGGTCGTCGCGGCGCTGCACGAGATCGGCGCGGTGGCCGCCGTCGAGCACCAGATCGACGTGCTCACCGCGAGCGGCCTGCGGGCGCTGGACCACCCCGGGATCGACCCGGTGGCGCGCGACGAGCTGTCCCGGCTGGCCGCCCGCGCGACGACCCGGCCCCGGTGACGGCGATGGCACGCGGCGTGGGCGGGCGGGTCGAGTCCGTCGTGGTGGTCGGCGCGGGGCTGGCGGGGCTGTCCGCCGCGCTGCACCTGCGGGGCGCGGGGGTGGAGGTCACCGTCGTGGAGCGGCGGCCGGGTCCGGGCGGGGTGGCCGGGCGTCGGGAGGTCGCGGGGCACCACCTCGACACCGGCCCGACCGTGCTGACCATGCCCGAACTGCTGGAGGAGGCCCTGGCAGCGGTGGGGGAGCGCCTGTCCGACCGGCTGGAGCTGGTGCCGCTGCACCCGGCGTACCGGGCGGTGTTCGCGGATGGCGAGGCGCTGGACGTGCACACCGACGCCGAGGCGATGGAGCAGGCGGTGCGCGAGTTCGCCGGCGGTCGGGAGGCCGCGGGCTACCGGGCGTTGCGGTCGTGGCTGACCCGGTTGTACCGGGTGGAGCGCGACCGGTTCATCGGGGCTAACTTCGACGCGCCTTGGGACGTGCTGGGCCGCGACTTCGCCGCCTTGGTGGGGATGGGCGGTTTTCGTGCTTTGGACCCGATGATCGGCCGT
Source organism: Saccharothrix sp. CCNWYY140 (assembly GCF_037401995.1). Classification (NCBI taxonomy): domain Bacteria; kingdom Bacillati; phylum Actinomycetota; class Actinomycetes; order Pseudonocardiales; family Pseudonocardiaceae; genus Saccharothrix; species Saccharothrix sp. CCNWYY140. The sequence continues at coordinate 52,605 of NZ_JBBEGC010000020.1, read as the reverse complement.
TTCCTGCGTGACCCGCGTTTGCGGCGCGTGTTCACCTTTCAGTCGCTTTATGCCGGTGTGGCGCCACATCAGGCGCGTGCGGCTTATGCAGTGATCGCTTACATGGACACCGTGGCCGGCGTGTGGTTCCCGCGCGGCGGGATGCATGCGGTGCCCCAGGCGTTGGCCGCCGCCGCTGAGAACGCTGGTGTTCGCTTCCGCTACTCGACCGAGGTCACCGGCTACGAGCGCCGAGGCGCGCGGGTGGTCGCCGTGCGGACGCCCGATGAGCGGATTGCTTGCGACGCGGTGGTCACGACCGGCGCGCCCCGGCTGGCCCGTCCGGTTCGCTGGTCGCCGTCTGCGGTGGTCGCCCACCTGTCGACCGACGAGGTGTCCGAGGACCTGGCACACCACACCATCTCCTTCGGCGAGCGGTGGAAGGGGACGTTCCGGGAGATCATCGACGAGGGCGGGCTCATGTCGGACCCGTCCCTGCTGCTGACCACCCCGACCCTGACCGACCCGACCCTGGCCCCGCCGGGACGGCACCTGCACTACCTGCTGGCCCCGTGCCCGAACCTGGAATCGGCACCCCTGCGCTGGGACCTCTTCGGCCGCCGGTACGCGGAGGAGGTGGTGGACCACCTGGTAAAACGCAACCTGCTACCCACGACGGCCACACTCACCCACCTGTCCCTCACCACCCCGGACGACTGGGCACGCCAGGGCCACCCGGCCGGCACACCGTTCTCCCTGGCGCACACGGTCTTGCAGACCGGACCTTTCCGGCCGCGCAACCTGCCGGACCGGCGCGGCAACGTCGTGCTGGCCGGGGCGGCAACGACACCGGGCGTCGGCATCCCACCGGTGCTCATCTCGGGCCGTCTCGCGGCGCAGCGAGTGCTCGGGTAGGGCGTTCTTTGCCGTTGTGCGCCGGGGGATGGCTCGGGCGGTTGAGGATGGTCGGTATGAGTGGGCAATCGTTGCAGGTGAGTCGGGCGGTGTTGGGGTCGTCGTGGGTGGTGTGGGTGTGGCGAGGGGTGGCGGTGGTTTGTTTGGTTGCCGCTGCGGTGAGTGTGGCTCCCGGGTGGTGGGCGCAGGTGGTGGTGTCGGCGGCGCGGTATGGCGGGCGGTATTGGTTGGCGGTGGGGTTGACGCTGGTGGCTTTGGTGTTGGCGGTGGGAGGTCGGCGTCGGGCGGTGGTGAAGGCGCTGGGGCGGCGACCGCGTGTGCCGTGGATACCGCTTTCGGTTCATGTGGTGCTTCTGTTGGGGTTGACCGTGGTGGCGGCCGGTGCTGTGGGGGTGCTGCTGTGGGCTGTGCTGGGAAAACCGATCGGCGGTGTGTCGGGGTGGAGTGTTCAAGAGCGGCTGGAGGCGGTGAAGGTCCTGCTTGCGGGTGTGGGTGGGGCTGGGGCCGTGGTCGCGTTGACTGTCGCTTACCGGCGGCAGCGGCTGAACGAGGTGGAGGCCTACCGCGAGGACGCCAAGGTCCTGCTGGACCGCTTCGGCAAGGCCGCCGAGTTGCTCGGATCGCCTGATGCCGCCGTCCGGACCGCCGGTGTGTACGCGCTCGGTGCTCTGGCCAATGATGCGTCGGAGGCGCGCCAAGGCTGTATCGACGTGCTCTGTGCCTACCTGCGTCAGCCGTATACGCCCGTAGGGCCTGGTACGGAGGACTCTGAGGTAGCGACTCGGGATCCGAGGCAGGAGCGGTTGGTCCGGATCGCCGTTGTCCGGCTTATCCGGGACAACCTCCACCTGCCCGACCACGATCCGCGTACCTGGCGGGGCCACGACTTCGACTTCACCGGCGCCGTTTTCGACGGCGGCGACTTCGCCGGCGCGACCTTCACCGGCGCCGGTGTCGTCAGATTCGCCGATGCCACGATCATCGGGCAGTTGTCCTTCGCGGGTGCGACGTTCGCCGGCGGGACCGTGTCGTTCGACGGTGCCCGGTTCGTCGACGGCGGGATCTCGCTCGACGGGGCCAGGTTCAGCGGAGGCAAGGTCGACCTGTCGAAGGTCGATCCGGCTCATCCGCCCGCGATGTCCGACCTGTGGCCATCGGGCACCCGGAGGCCCGCCGGCCTGCGATTACCGCTGGGGGACGAACTCGGCAACGATTCCCCGGCACGGTGAGGCGCATGCGTCGGGGGCAACCCCGGCGCAACGTTCCGGCCGGTTCGAGCGACCATTTCAGCATGAGAAGCATGAGGGGGATCGTGCTCGCCGCCGCCTTGCTCACGGCGTGCACCAGCCAGGCGCCCTTCGCGACCCCAGCGTCCACGACCCAGGCGCCCACCACCACCGCACCCACCACGACGTCGACCCAGCCCGTCGCGGAGCAGATGCCGAAGTGGGTGGAGCAGGCGGCTATTCCTCGGGATGGGATGGCTGACTACGGGTTTGCCGCGCCCACCGAGCAGGAGTACCGGTCGGACTGGATGTTGATGCCCTGCATGGTCGTCCCGCCCGCGCTGGAGAGTTACACGAATTCGCTGCACCGCAAGTGGGCCGGGGATCGGGTTGACCTGCGGCACACCGTGGTGGCGTTCGAGAAGTTCACCGGGGTGCAGTTCATCGAGCAGCTCAAGGCCGAAACCGCCTCCTGCACCGACTGGGAGTACGACAACGGCCAGCGGTACGACATGCGGCTGGACGTGCCTGTGCGGGAGCCGGAAGGTCTCCAAGGCGTGGAGGCGTTCTACGGGTTCTGCGTGGACACGGTGGAGGAGACCGGGCCTGCCCGTCGATGTGTCGCGTTCCTTGCCCGCGGCAACGTTGTCTCCAGCCTGTACGTCATCCAGCGCACCGAGCCCCTCACCGCCTCGCTCGACAAGCTGTACGAACTGCTGCCCCGGGCCGTGCAGCACCTGACGACCTAGCGCCGAGCGGGGGGAAAATCGCGCGATAAGGGTTGGAAAACCGCCGCACCTAGTGTTGGCCGGGTCTGAATTCCGGCTGTGTGCGGAGGGAATGTGGAACTCGGCAGCCATGTGGTGGACCTCCCCGCCGGGCTCGCGGCGGTGCCGCCGCACCTGGCGTTGGCGGCCCACCTGCGGGTGCAGGGCGCGCTCAGCGGTGATCCCGCGGTGCTGACCGGCTACGTGCCGCAGGTCGGGGGTGCGCCGCTCGGGCGGCGGGTGGTGTTGGCGGAGCAGAGCTGGGAGGAGCTGGCGGGCGCGGCCGTGGTGGAGCGGGACCGGGGGTTTCCGCATGTGTTCGACCACGGGCCGTTGCCCGCCCCGGACCTGTCCGGTGACGTGGCGCTGTGGGTGTGCCTGGGAGACCGGCTGCGGCTGGACTACCGGACCGACGTCTACGGGTACGACCAGATCCACCGGATGGCCGGGTACTACCTCACCGCCCTGCGGGCGGCGGTCGAAGCACCCTCGGAAGTGCACGACCTCCGGTCCCTGCTGACGCCCGAGGAGCTGCGGTTCCAGGTCGAGGTGTTGGCCGGGCCGGTGGTGGAAGTGCCGTGGCAGGGGTTCGCGGAGTTGTTCGAGGCGCAGGTCGAGCGGGTGCCCGACGACGTGGCGGTGGTGTGCGGCACCCGGCGGTGGACCTACGCGCAGCTCGACCGCCGGGCCAACGGGATCGCGCACGCGCTGCTGGACCGCGGGCTCCGCGCCGGGGACGTCGTCGCCGTGGTGCTGGAGCGCGACCTGGAGTGGGCCGCGTGCGTGGTGGCGCTGCTGAAGACCGGGCTGGTCTACCTGCCGGTCGAACCGGGCTTCCCCGCGGAGCGGGTGGCCTTCATGACCTCGCGGGCCGGCGCCGCGCTGGTGATCACCGAGCCGCGGCACACGGCGGTTGCCGGCGTGGACGCGCCGGTGGCGTTCGTCGGCGAACTCGACGGGGACCCGGCCGCTCCCGGCGTCGTGGTGGGGCCGGACCAGGCCGCGTACATCTACTTCACCTCCGGTTCCACCGGCGAGCCCAAGGGCGCGGTCTGCGAGCACGCGGGCATGGTGAACCACCTGTTCGCGAAGATCGAGGACCTCGGAGTCCGCGCCGGCGACACGGTGGCCCAGGTCGCCTCGCAGTGCTTCGACATCTCGCTGTGGCAGCTGGTGTCCGCGTGGCTGGTCGGCGGCCGGACGCTGATCGTCGAGCAGCCGGTCGTGCTCGACGTCGACCGGTTCGCCGCACTGGTCGGCGCGGAGGTGGACATCCTCCAGGTGGTGCCCTCCTACCTCGAACTGCTGCTGCACAAGGGCAGCGTGCTGGACCGGCCCCGCCGCGTCAGCGTCACCGGCGAGCCGCTCAAGGCGGGCCTGGCGCACCGGTGGTTCGCCGCCTACCCGGACAAGGCCCTGGTCAACGCCTACGGCCTGACCGAGACGTGCGACGACACCAACCACGAGGTCATGCACGCCCCGCCGGACGGGCCGGTGTCGCTGGGGCGGCCGGTGCGCAACGTCCGGATCGCCGTGGTGGACCGGCACCTCAACCGCGTGCCGTTCGGCGCGCCGGGCGAGATCGTGTTCTCCGGCGTGTGCGTCGGGCGCGGCTACGTCAACGACCCGGAACGCACCCGGCTCGCGTTCCTGCCCGACCCGGAGCACCCGGGCGGGCGCCGGTACCGCTCGGGCGACTTCGGCCGCTGGTCGCCGGACGGGAAGCTGGAGTTCCTGGGCCGCCGTGACGCGCAGACCAAGATCCGGGGCTTCCGCGTGGAACTGGGCGAGGTGGAGAACCACCTCCTGCGGATCCCCAGCGTGCGGGACGCGGCCGTCGTCGTGGTGGACCAGACCCTGGTCGCCTTCCACACCGGTGACGCCGTGGACGTCCGCGCCGCGCTCGCCGACGCCCTGCCCGACTACATGGTGCCCTCACGGGTGCACCGGCTGGACGCGCTTCCGTTGACGCACAACGGAAAGGTGGACAAGCGCGCCTTGGTCGAGCCGGCGGACGCCGTAGTGGCCGCGCCGACCACGCCCACGGAGCGGTGGATCACCGGGGCGTGGGCGGAGGTGCTGGGCGTGCCGGTCGAGTCGGTCGGGCGCGACGACGACTTCTTCGCCCGCGGCACGTCCCTGTCGGCGGTGCGGTTGGTGCTCAAGCTGGACCGGGTCGTGACGCACGAGGACGTCGCCAAGCACCCGGTGCTGGCCGACCTCGCCGCCCTGGTGGACGCGCGGAGGACGTCGTGACCGCGGACCTGGTGCTGCGGCCGGGACAACCGCCCGTCCTCGACGCCGAGCCGGCGGTCGAGTGGGTCGCCGAGCACGAGCACGCCGTGCGGGCCGCCGTCGCCGAGCACGGGGCGGTGCTCGTGCGCGGCCTGCGCCTGACTGACCTGGACGACGTGCGCCGGGTCGCCGCCACCCTCGTCCAGCGGCCCGTGCGGGAACGGCAGGGTTTCGCGGCCCGCGAGTGGTACGGCGACGGACTGCACTCCTCGGCGCTGTGGCCCGCCACCGACGTGATGTGCATGCACCACGAACTGAGCCACCTGGCCACGCCGCCGGGCACGCTGCTCATGGCGTGCCTGGTGGCGCCGGACTCCGGCGGGGCCACCGGCGTCGCGGACGGCGCGGCGGTGCTCGACGCCCTGCCCGCCGACCTCGTGGCCCGCTTCGCCGAGCACGGGTGGCTGCTGGAGCGCAACTACCAGCCCGAGTTCGGCCTGTCCTGGCGCGAGGCGTTCGGCACCGACGACCGCGGGCTGGTCGAGGAGGAACTGCGGCGCGAGGGCGCCGAGTGGGAGTGGTCGGGGACCGACGTGCTGCGGACCCGCCAGCGGCGGCCCGCCGTGGTGCGCCACCCGGTCGACGGCCGCCGCCTGTGGTTCAACCAGGTCGCGTTCCTCAGCGAGTGGACGCTGGACCCCGACATCCGGTCCTACCTGCTGGAGGTGGCCGACGGGCTGCCGCTGAACACCCGCTACGGCGACGGCGAGCCGCTGACCGCCGACGTGGTGCACCTGCTCAACAAGACCTACGAGGCGTGCACGAAGGCCACGCCTTGGCAAGAGGGGGATCTGCTGGTGCTGGACAACATCCGCACGGCGCACAGCCGCGAGCCCTACCGGGGCGACCGGCGCGTCGTGGTGACCCTGGGCGACCCGGTCGAGGTGGGCGCATGACCCCGCGGTTCGCGGTGCTGCCCGGCGACCTCGTGCACCGCACGCTCGCCGGCGCGGAGAAGTCGGTGGTGTCGCTGGTCGAGGACGCCTACCGCCTGCACGGCGAGGGCCGGACGGTGAACCCGCCGTCGTACTTCCTGCGCTTCCCGGACCGGCCGAGCGCGCGCATCATCGCGCTGCCCGCGTCGCTGGGCGGCCAGGCCCCGGTCGACGGCCTGAAGTGGATCTCCAGCTTCCCGGACAACGTCCGCTCCGGCCTGCCGCGCGCGTCGGCGGTGCTGATCCTCAACGACCCGGAGACCGGCTACCCGTTCGCCTGCCTGGAGAGCTCGATCATCAGCGCCGTGCGCACGGCGGCGTCGGCGGCGCTGGCGGCCGACGTGCTCAACCGCGACCGCGAGCGGCCCACCCGGGTCGGGTTCGTGGGGTGCGGGCTGATCGCCCGGTACGTCCACACCTACCTTTCGGCCGGGGTCGGCTGGCGGTTCGAGGAGATCGGGCTGCACGACCTGTCCGCCGACCACGCCCGCCAGTTCGCCGACTACCTGGACCGCTCCGGCGCGGACTGCCCGGTGGTGGTGCACGAGACCGCCGAGGACCTGGTGCGCTCCTGCGACCTCGTGGTGTTCGCGACCGTCGCGGCCACCCCGCACGTCACCGACCCGGCGTGGTTCGCGCACCACCCGCAGGTGCTGCACCTGTCGCTGCGCGACCTGTCGCAAGAGGTCGTGCTGGCCTCGACCAACGTCGTGGACGACGTCGAGCACGTGCTCAAGGCGGGCACCTCGGTGCACCTGGCGGAGCAGCGGGTGGGCCACCGCGACTTCCTGCACGGCACGCTGCACGACGTGCTGACCGGCGCGGTCGACCCGCCGCGCGACCGCCCGCTGGTGTTCTCGCCGTTCGGGCTGGGCGTGCTGGACCTGGCCGTCGGCCTGCACGTCTACCGGGAGGTCGAGCGCGCGGGCGACCTGCCGGTGGTGGACGGGTTCTTCCACGAGCTGCGCCGCTACGGCGCGGCGACGTGAGGCCGGCGGGATGCCGGTCATCTCGGCCCCGCAGGACTACCACGAGGACGACCTGTTCATCGACCTCACCGGTGACCTCGGGCTCTACCTGAAGTGCGAGGGCTTCAACTTCGCGGGCTCGATCAAGCTCAAGGCGGCGGCGGCGATGGTCGCCGCCGCCGAGCGGGACGGCGTCCTGCGACCGGGTTCGGTGATCGTCGAGTCCTCGTCGGGCAACCTCGGTGTGGCGCTGGCGGTGCTGGCCGCCGACCGCGGCTACGACTTCGTGTGCGTCACCGACACGCGGTGCAACCCGGCGACCGTCCGGCTGATCGAGGCGATGGGCAGCCGGGTGCACGTGGTCACCGAACCGGACCCGGTGGACGGCTACCTCGGCGCGCGGCTGCGGCACGTCCGCGAGCTGTGCCGGTCGGACCCGCGGCACGTGTGGCTCAACCAGTACGAGAGCGAGGCGAACTGGCGGGCGCACTACGGCAGGACCGCGCCCGCCATCGCCGCCCGGTTCCCCGCGCTGGAGGTGCTGTTCGTCGGCGCCGGCACGACCGGGACGCTCATGGGCTGCGCGCGCTGGTTCCACCGGTGGCGGCCCGGTGTGGCGGTGGTGGCGGTGGACTCGGTCGGGTCGGTCACCTTCGGCGGTCCGCCGTCGATGCGCTGGATCCCCGGCCTTGGCGCGGGCGTGCGCCCGCCGCTGCTCGACGAGTCCGAAGTGGACGACGTGGTGATGGTGCCGGAGGCGGACGCCATCGACATGTGCCACCGGTTGGCCCGCAGGGGTTTCGTCCTCGGCGGCTCGACCGGGACCGTGGTCTCCGGCGCCGCGCGGTGGCTGGACGAGCGGGGGCCGCGCACGGCGGTCGCCATCTCGCCCGACCTCGGCGACCGGTACGTGGACACCGTCTACCAGCCGTCCTGGGTGCGTGGTGTGGTCGACCAGCTCGACGGGGTGCGCTGAAGAAGACGAACGCCGCCCGCGACACGGTGTCGCGGGCGGCGTTCGCGCATCCGGCTATCCGGCCGCCGGCATCGCGCACGCCGCGACGTCGACCGGCGCGCTCGCGGTCAACCAGCCCTGCACGTTCGCCGGCGGGAGGGCGGGCGCCACGGAGTCCAGGAACGCCTGCCGGACGTCCGCCGGGTCCTCCAGCAGGGCGCGCTCGCGCCCGAACAGCCGTGCCAGCCCGGTGAGCCGGTAGTGGCCGTCACCGACGCGCAGCAGGTGCGCGTCGACCAGTTCCTCCACGAGGCACTCGGCGTCGTACCCATCAGCGTCCACAGTGGACTCCACGGCCCACTCCGGTAAGTGCGGCGTCCACAGCAGGCACGCCCGGCGGAACATCGCCGCCGCCCGCTCGCCCAGCCGGTCGTAGCTCGCGGCGAACACCGAGCGCACCGCGTCCTCCACGCCGCCCAGGCGGCGCAGCCGCGCGCCGTCGTCGCACAGCTTGGCCGCGAGGTCGTGCGCCGACCAGTGCGGCTTCGAGGCGAACAGCGCCGCCGCGCCGCGCAGCGCCAGCGGCAGGTCGTCGCACAGCTCCGCGATGCGGCCCAGCACCACCTCCGACGAGGTCCGGCCCGACACGTCCACCAGCACCCGCACCGAGTCCGCCCGCGCCAGCTCCTCCAGGTGCAGGGCCAGGCCGCCGGCCGCCGCCGCGCCGAGGCGCCGCCTGCTGGTCACCACGACCAGCGGACCGTCCTCGCCCGGCAGCAGCGGCTGGACCTGCGCGAAGGACTCGGCGTCGTCCAGCACGACCAGCATCCGCCGCCCGTGGGCGGTGCTGCGGAACAGCGCCGTCCGCTCGGTGGTGCTGTCGGGCACGTGCGCCGCCGGCACGCCCAGCGCCCGCAGGAACCCGGCCAGCACCTCGCGCGGCGCGGCCGGACCGTCCGGGTGGTGCGCCCGCAGGTCGGCGAACAGCTGCCCGTCGGGGTAGCGCTCCGCCACCCGCCTGCCCCACTGGACCGCGAGCTCGGTCTTGCCCACGCCGGGCGGCCCGCTGATCGCCACCACCGGCAGCGACGGGCACCGGGTCACCGCGAACCGGTCCAGCGCCGCGAGTTCGCCCTCGCGGCCGAACAGGGTCGCGATGCGCGGCGGCAGCTGCGCCGGCGTGCGCTCCACCGGGGCCGCCGCCAGCGCGGCCAGCGCCGGGTCGTCCCGCAGGATCGCGTTGTGCAGGCGTTGCAGCTCCGGTCCGGGCTCCAGGCCGTGCTCCTCGATGGACTGGTGCCGGCCGCGCCGGAACGCGTCCAGCGCCTCCGCCCGCCGGCCCGACCGGTACAGGGCGAGCATGAGCAGGCCCCGGCTCTTCTCCCGCGACGGGTTGTCCGCCACCAGGGCGGTCAGCTCGCCGACGAGCTCGTGGTGCTGCCCGCCGTGCAGGCGCAGTTCGAGCAGCTGTTCCAAGGCGGACAGGCGCAGTTCCTCCACCCGTGCCCGGTGCGCCGCCACGTGGCGGCCCGGGACGTCGGCCAGCAGCGGACCCCGGAACAGCGCGAGCGCCTGTTCCAGGGTCGCCTCGGCCGCCGCGGGCTCGCGCCGCCGCAGCTGGTCGCGCGAGCGCGCCACCAGGGCCTCGAAGTCGACCAGGTCGACCCGGTGGCCGGTGGCGCACAGGCGGTAGCCCGGCGCGGCGGTGGCGATCACCTCGCCGGGCCACCCGGCGGCGCGGAAGGCCTTGCGCAGCGCCGCGACGCAGATGGCGATCTGCGTGCGGGCGGTGGCGGGCGGGTTGCCGTCCCACACCGCGTCGGCGATGTGGTCGATCGGCACCACCCGGTCCGCGGACAACAGCAGCACGGCGAGCACGGCTCGGTGCCGTGGCGCGCCCAGGGGCACCTGACGACCCCCGAAGCTCGATTCCACCGTGCCCAACACTCTGAATTCGACGTTCTGATCCAAGTCGGCCCCCCGGCTCGTTGAATCGGCTGCCGCCCGAGATGAGGGCGAGCGGCCACGCGATCGCGGTCACCTTAACCCACGCCCCCGACGGCGGAAGCGGTTTCCCCGCGCCGACCGACGGGTAGGTTCGCGCGGCTCCCGCACGGGCGAAAACAGCGTGAATATCGGATGGAAAAGACCGGTGCCTAGGTTGACAGCGTGCTGGACAAGGCGAGTGCACCGACCACACCGGTGGTCCCGCGACCGGGGACGACGGTCGTCGAACTATTCCGCCGGCAGGTGTCGGCGAACCCCGCCGCCGCGGCGTTGCTTTCCGACGGCGGCGTTGTTTCCTATCGCGAGTTGGAAGACCGCTCGAATCGTCTCGCGCGTTATCTGCGCTCGCGCGGAGCGGGACCGGGCACGCGCGTGGCGGTGGAGCTGCCGAGGTCGGTCGACCTCGTCGTGGCGTTGCTGGCGGCGCAGAAGGCGGGCGCGGCCTACGTGCCGGTCGACCCGGGTTACCCGGCCGAGCGCCGCGCGTACGTGCTCGACGACGTCGAGGCGGTCGCCGTGGTGGACGCCGCGACCCTGGCCGACCCGGCCGTGGCGGAGTTCCCCGCCGAAGACCTGCCCGATGGCGTCGAAGCGGACGACCCGCTCTACATCCTGCACACCTCGGGGTCCACCGGGCGGCCCAAGGGCGTCGTAGTCCCGGTGCGCGCGGTGGTGAACTTCCTGCTGGGCATGCAGGACCTGTTCGACCTCGGTCCGGGTGACCGGCTGCTCGCGGTGACCACGCCGTCGTTCGACATCTCCGTGCTGGAGGTCTACCTGCCGCTGGTGACCGGCGCCTCGGTGGTGATCGCGGGCGACACCCGCGACCCGGCCTCGGTGGCCGCCGCCGTCCGCGCGCACGGCGTGACCCACCTCCAGGCGACGCCGTCGCTGTGGCGGTCGCTGGTCGCCGCGGTGCCCGACGCGGTGCGGGGCCTGCGGATGCTGGTCGGCGGCGAGGCGCTGCCTCCCGCGCTCGCCGAGCGCATGGTCGAGCTGGGCGCGAGCGTGCACAACTTGTACGGCCCCACCGAGACCACCGTCTGGTCCACCGCCGACCGGGTCCGCGCCGGGGAGGCGCCGACCATCGGCACGCCCATCCGCGGCACGTCCCTGCACGTCCTGGACGAGCGGATGGAGCCGGTGCCCGACGGCGAGCCGGGCGAGCTGCACATCGGCGGCGCCGGCGTGGCGCTGGGCTACTGGCGGCGGCCGGAGCTGACCGAGCAGAGGTTCCCGACCTGGCGCGGCCTGCGCGTGTACCGGACCGGCGACCTCGTGCGGCGGCGCCCGGACGGCCGGCTGGACTACCTCGGCCGCACCGACGACCAGGTCAAGGTGCGCGGGTTCCGGGTCGAGCCCGGCGAGGTGGAGGCCGCGCTGGCCGCGCACCCGGACGTGGACCGGGCCGCGGTGACCGCCCGCGCCGACACCGAGGGGTTCACGCGGCTCGTCGGCTACGTCGTGCCGGCGGTCGCGGACCTCGACCTCGCGGCCGTCCGCGCCCATGCCGCCGCCACGCTGCCCGCCCACATGGTCCCGTCGATCCTGGTGCCGGTGGACGACTTCCCGTTGACCCCCAACGGGAAGCTCGACCGCAAGGCCCTGCCCGACCCGGTGGCGCGCGCGACCGGCGGCCGACGACCGGCCACCGAGCGGGAAGCGGTGCTGTGCGCGTTGTTCGCCGACCTGCTGGGCCGGCCGGAGGCGGCGGCCGACGACGACTTCTTCGAGCTGGGCGGGCACTCGCTGCTGGCCGCCCGGCTGGTCACCGGCATCCGGGCGCGACTGGGCGTGGAGGTCCCGGTGAGCGCGGTGTTCGAGCACCCGACCGCCGAAGCCCTGGCGGCCCACCTCGGAACGGTGACCGCGCCGCCGCGCCCGCCCGTGCGCCGGGTGGACGCGCCGTGGACACCGCTGTCGCCGGTGCAGCGGGGGTTGTGGCTGCTCAACCGGTTCGAGGAGCCGAGCGCGCAGTACAACGTCCCGCTGGTGCTGCGGCTGACCGGCGCGCTGGACGTGCCCGCGCTGGCGGCGGCGCTGGTCGACGTGGTCGCGCGCCACGAGGTGCTGCGGACCTCCTACCCGGAGGTGGACGGCGAACCCCGGCAGGTCGTCGGACCGGTGCCGGAGCCGTCCCTGGTCGCGGTGGACACCGCGGACCTGGACGCAGCCCTGGCGGCCGAGGCGTCGCAGCCCTTCGACATCGAGGCCGCACCGCCGTGGCGGGCCGCGCTGCACCGGGTCGCGCCCGACGAGCACGTGCTGCACCTGGTCGTGCACCACATCGCGTGCGACGGGTGGTCGGTGCGGCCGTTGGTGGAAGGTCTGGCGCACGCCTACCGGGCGCGGCTGGGCGGTGCCGCGCCGCAGTGGCCCGAAGCGATCCGCTACTCCGATTTCACCGCGTGGCAACAGGAACTGCTCGACAGCGGGGTGGGTCGGGAGCAGGAGGCGTTCTGGGTGGACGCCCTGCGCGGCCTCCCGGCGGTGCTCGACCTGCCCGCGCTGGGCCGGCGGCCGGCCGTGCGGCAGCCCCGCGCCGGCGTGCGGGAGGTGCGGATCGGGGCCGAAGTGCACGCCCGTGCGGTCGACCTGGCCCGCAGGACCGGCACGACCGTGTTCATGGTGCTGCAAGCCGCGTTGTCGGCGGTGTTGACCCGCTGCGGCGCGGGCGGGGACGTGCCGATCGGCTGCCCGGTCGCGGGCCGCTCCGACGACGCCCTGGACGGGGTGGTCGGGCACTTCGTCAACACGGTGGTGCTGCGCGCGGACACCTCGGGCGATCCGACGTTCTCCGACCTACTGGCCCGGGTGCGCGCGGCCGACTTGGCGGCGTTCGCCCACCAGGACCTCCCGTTCGAGCACGTGGTGCGGGCGCTGAACCCGCCGCGGTCGCCGGTGCATCACCCGCTGTTCCAGGTGATGCTGACACTGCACAACCAACAACCGCCCACGGCGGATCTACCGGGCCTGGCGCTGTCGGTCACCGAACCGCAACCAGAAGTGTCCAAAGTAGACATAGAATTCGAGTTGCGCGAGGTCTTCGCTGACGACGGCGCTCCCGCCGGGATCACCGGCGAACTGGTGCACGCGCTGGACTTCGTGGCGGAGCACTCGGCGGAAGGCCTGATCGCCGCGTTCAGCGCGGCGCTGGACCGCGTCACGCGAGACCCCGACGTCCGGATCAGCGCGCTGGAAGCCCCCGAGCTCCCGGCGGACGACGGTCCACTCCAGACCGAAGGCACGGCCGAACGGGTCGCTGATGCGCGGGAAGCCGAGCTGGCGGCGCTGTTCGCCGAGGTGCTGGGCGTCGACGAGCTCGGCGTGGACGACGACTTCTTCGAGCTGGGTGGGCAGTCGTTGACCGCCGTGCGCCTGATGGGCCGCGTGCGCGCCGCCTTCGCCGTGCAGCTGCCGATGCGGGTGTTCCTGGAGCAGCCGACCGTGGCCGGCGTGCTGGCGCGCTTGTCCTTGGCGGAGAAGGAAAAAGTCCGATAACGGACCGATAGTGGCCGCGGTTAGGTTCTTCGTGGCCGACCGAGATTCGAGTGTGGAGCGGGGAAGTGGTGGAGTTCCAGTCCCGGGCCTTCGGCCCGGAGCACGAGGAAGCGGTGTACCGGCTCTTCGAGTCGTCGGACTTCCTGTACCGCACGACACTTCCCACGGCACTGGGCCGCGCGGAGATCGACGCGCTGGTCGCCGACGCGCGCGTGGTGCTGGTCGACGGCGTCGTGGTGGGGCTGTGGTCGGTGGACAGCCTGCTGTGGTCGCACGCCGGGCAGCTGCCGGACTCCGGCCTGTACCTGCTGCGCCTGCGCCTGGCGTCGACCGCGCCGGTGTCGTGGTGGGTCGAGGTGTACCGGCGGGTGTTGGAGCACCTGCGCGACCGCAACGGCCTGGCCCGGATCACCTTCGAGGTCGAGGAGTTCGACGCGCTGGGCGTGGAGGTCGCGGCGGCGCTGGGCCTGACCGCGGAGGGGTTGTTGCCGGAGCTGGTCGAGCGGGAGGGGCGGCGGTGGGGTCGATGGGTCTACGGCGCGACCTGGCCGGTCGTGGTGCCGTCAGGACGGAGGGAGGACCGGTGGTGACGCTGTCGGGGTACCGACCGGCGCACGCCGCGCTGTTGAAGGGGCGGTGGCTGCCCGGCGAGCTGATCGCCGTCCGCGAGGACCGCAGGGTGGCGGACTTCTCCGTCGCCGAACTGCCCGAACCCGGGCTGTGCGACGAGACGCGGGTCCTGGTCGCGGCGGGCGCCGGCGTCGTCCGGTACCTGGAGATCGACTGGGTGGACCGCCGGGCACGACTGGAGGTGCTGCTGCTGACCGACTACGACGAGGTCGGCGCGCGCGCCCTGCTGGAGCGGGCGCTGGAGACCGCGTTCTCGGTCTTCGCGCTCAACCGCGTGTACGGCTACGTCACGCCGGGCGGGCCGGACGTCGAGCCGGTGCTGCGCGCGGCGGGTTTCGAACGCGAGGGCGTGGTGCCCGAGGCGGCCCGGGTCGGCGGCGCGCCGGTCGGGCGGACGTTGTGGGGGCGGCTGCGTGAATCCCGGTGAGGCGATGGCGCTGCGCCCGGTGGCGACCGGTGAGCTGCGCGACGTGCTGCGGCGGATCACCGACCGCGGCGACGAGATCCTCGGGGTGGACCCGCGGCGGCGCAACCTGGCGGCCATGACCAAGCGGTTGGCCGACATGGGCGCGCGGCTGTTCGAGGTGCTGCTCGGCGACGTCCCGGTGGCGGTCGTCGCGCACACGCACAACCCGCTCAACCGCGACCAGGCCACGGTCGGGGTCGCCGCGTTCGAGCCCGAGCACGCCGCCTCGGCGGTGTGGACGCACGTCACGCAGCTGGCGGAGCGGTTCGGCACCGGCTCCTTCGTCAGCACCGCCGCCGTGGGCTCCGCGGCGGTGGCGGTCTACCGGGCCGCCGGTTTCCGCGAGGTGGGGAGGATGAGGATGCACCTGTACCGGGAGCACGCCTACCACGACGCCTCCGTCCTGCACCTGTCCCTGCGCCCGGGTTCGGGGGTGCCGGGGTGAGCGGTCGGACGCTGCTGGGCCGCCTGGCGCTGCGGCACCTGGAGGAGGAGGACGTCGCGCTGCGGGTCGACGCCCAGTACGACGGGCGGGTGGCGCGCAACATCGCGGGCCACCTCGGGCTCACCCCGCGCGACGAGCTGCTGCGCCGCTTCCGGTCCCACGTGGACGGTCGCGGCGACCGGGTGGAGTACGTGGTGGAGAAGCAGAACGGCGACACGGTCGGGTACATCTTCCTGACCGGTCTGGACTGGGTGAACCGGACGTGCGACCTGTCCATCACCATGCTGCCGGGGTTCCGCACCGGCCTGGGCTACCTGGCCCTGATGTGCGCGTTCGACCACGTGTACGGCTGCCTCAACATGCACGCCGTGCTCACGATGGTGCTGGACGTCAACGAGATGATGGCTTCCGACGAGTGGAACTCCAAGCGTGCCAACGTGACCGTGTCGCAGGGCAACTACACCGAGGGCGCGTTCCGCGCCGTGCACGTCTGGACGCAGACCAAGCCTGAGTACGACGCGATGATCGCCGAGGGCCGCGCGCGGGTCGCCGCGATGCGGGCCCGGCTGGGCGACGAAGTGGGGGCACGGTGAGCTTCGAGCAGCGGTTGAAGACCGCGCTGGTGGGCGACGCGGGGGCGAGGTTCGTCTACCTGGGCAACTTCGAGGTCGAGCGGGCGTGGGCCAAGCGCGCGCCGAAACTGCCCGGCGCGGGCATCTCCTTCGCCAACGCCACGGTCAACCGGATGGAGGAGATGGGCGTCCTGCTCGCCGGGCCGGACGACGTGGTCCTGCTCAAGGAGGCCGTGGACGAGCGGTACGCCGCCTTCCTGGCGGGCATCGACGCCGCCGCCGGCACGGCGCTGGCGGTCGGGCACAACGACCCCGAGCGGTCGGTGACCGAGGACGCGCTGCTCTCGCCGGAGACGCTGGCGCGGCTGCGCGGACTGGCCGACGGCCGCACCTACCTGATGCCGATGGGCGTCTCGGAGGCGGAGGAGGAGCTGTCCAAGGCGACCGGCCTGCCGCTGGCGGGCGTGCCGGCGGCGGTGTGCCAGGCGGTCAACAGCAAGGCCTGGGGCCGGCGGCTGGTCGAGCGGGTGGGCCTGCGCGCCATCCCCGGCGCGGTGTGCGCCTCGGCGGCGGAACTGGCCGACGCGCTGGCCGAGCACCTGGTCGACGGCGGCCGGGTCGTGGTCAAGGAACCGCTGGGCGTGTCCGGGCGCGGCATGGTCGTGCTGGACTCCCGGGAACGCGCGGACCGCCTGGTGCGCATGCTGTCCCGGC
Source organism: Saccharothrix sp. CCNWYY140 (assembly GCF_037401995.1). Classification (NCBI taxonomy): domain Bacteria; kingdom Bacillati; phylum Actinomycetota; class Actinomycetes; order Pseudonocardiales; family Pseudonocardiaceae; genus Saccharothrix; species Saccharothrix sp. CCNWYY140. The sequence continues at coordinate 36,230 of NZ_JBBEGC010000020.1, read as the reverse complement.
GCTCGGAGGCCGCGCTGGACCTCGTGGTCGAGCGCTGGATCGACCGGGCGGCCGACCTGAACTACCAGTTCGTCGTCTCCCGGGGCGGCGAGGTGGCCTTCGAGACGGTCAAGCGGGCGGTGGTGGAGGGTGGTGTCCACAAGGGACACGAGTTCCCGCCCGCGCTGCCCGACCACGTGGAGCCGGAGCTGCGGGCGGCGGCCGAGCTGATCGGCCGCGAGCTGTTCGCGGCGGGCTACTACGGCGTGGTCGGCGTGGACGCCCTGCTGGCCGAGGACGGCACGCTCCACCCGTGCCTGGAGATCAACGCGAGGTTCAACATGGCCACCTACCAGAGCCGGGTGGCGGAGCGGTTCATCGGGCCGGGCAAGCACGCCGTGGCCGCGACGTTCGGGCTCCGCCTGGCCCGGCAGCACACCTTCGACGAGGTCGTGGCCGCCCTGGGCGAGCTGTCCTTCGGCGACGGCCGGGGCGTGCTGGTCAACGCCTTCGCCACGCTCAACGCCCGCGCCACGCCGGGCGCGGAGTTCCCGGGCCGGCTGTACGCCCTGTGCGTCGCCGACAGCGCCGAGGCCGCGCGCGAGCTGCGCGCCGACGCCGACGCGCGGCTGCGGGACGGGATCGGTGCCCGATGACCGACCACCGCGCCCTGGCCGAGCGGTTCGGCACCCCGCTCTACGTCTACGACGGCGACCAGCTGATCGGCGCGCTCGCCGCCCTGCGCACGAAGCTGCACCCCGCGCTGGAGGTGTTCTACTCGCTCAAGTCCAACCCGAACGTCAGCGTCTTCGCCCTCCTCCACACCCACGGCGCCCGCGCCGAGGTGTCCTCGCTGGTGGAGCTGCGCACGGCGCTGGCGGCCGGCGCGGACCCGGAGGACGTGATCTTCCTGGGTCCCGGCAAGAGCGACGCCGAGCTGGAGGCGTGCGTCGAGGCGGGGATCTGCGCGATCGTCGCCGAGTCGGTCGAGGAACTGGACCGGATCGACCGGATCGCGGACGACCTGGGTGTGCGGCAACGGGTCCTGCTGCGGGTCAACCCCGCGGTCTCGCCCGGCGGCGCCCGCCTGACGATGGGCGGCAAGCCGCGCCAGTTCGGCATCGACGAGGAAGTCGTGCTCGGGCTGCGCGACCTGCCCGCCCGCTACCCGCAGGTCGACGTGGCCGGGGTGCACGTCTACCTGGGCACCCGCATCCTCGACGCGGACACCGTGGTGGCCAACACCCGCTACGCGCTCGACCTGGCCGAGCGGGTCTCCGCGGCGACGGGCATCCCGCTGGAGGTCGTCGACATCGGCGGCGGCTTCGGCGTGGCCTACTTCGACGGCGAGACCGACCTCGACCTCGACGCGGTCGCCGAGGGCCTGAACCCGCTGCTCGCGCGGTTCGCCGCGGCGCACCCCGGCACGCGGCTGCTGCTGGAGTCGGGCCGGTTCCTCGCCGCCCGCGCGGGCACCTACGTGGTGGGCGTGCGGTACGTGAAGGAGTCGATGGGCGAGCGGTTCGCGGTGACCGACGGCGGTACGCACCACCACATGGCCGCAGTGGGCATCGGGTCGTTCGTCAAGCGCAACTTCCCCGTGGAGCTGCTCTCGCGCGAAGCCGACGGGCCGGCGGAGCCCTGGCACGTCACCGGGCCGCTGTGCACGCCCAACGACACCATCGCCAAGAACGCGTCCCTCCCGCCGCTGCGGGTGGGCGACCTGCTGGGGGTGCTGAGGTCCGGCGCGTACGGGCCGACCGCCTCGCCGGGCCTGTTCCTGGGCCACGGCTTCCCCGCCGAGGTGCTGGTGCACCGCGGCGAGGCGCACCTGGTCCGCTCCCGCGACACCGCGGAGGACCTGATGCGCAAGCAACACCTGCACGACTTCTCCGACACGACCCTGGGGGCACTGCTGTGAACCGCACCGACGTCATGGAACACGTCCGCATCGCGCTGTCCGCGGTGCTCAAGCGCGACCTGGTCGACCTGACCGAGGAGACCAGGCTGTTCGAGGACCTGGCGCTGGACTCCACCAGCGTCATCGAACTGCTGATGGGCCTGGAGGACGTCCTGGGCGTGGAGGTGGACCCGGACGACCTCGCGCCCGAGGTGTTCGCCACCGCCGGCTCGCTGGCCGACTACGTCCAGGCCCGCGTCGGCGCCGCCGTCGCGCCGTGACCACCGCGCTGTCCGGGGTCCGCGTCCGGGCGGGGCTGTCCGGGGTCGCGGTGGCGGTGCCGCCGCGCTCCGAGCCGGTCGCGGACATCCTGGCCCGCAACGGCGCGACCGGGTCCGAGCAGCGGCTGTTCACCAAGGTCTACGAGCTGCGCGACAGCCCCACGCTGGAGCCCGGCGCCCGCTTCGAGGACCTGCTGGTCGACGTCGGCCGGCGCAGCCTCGCCGGCGGCCGGGCGGACCTGGTGCTCTACGGGCACACGCTGCTCTACCAGGAACACCTCTACCGACCCGGCTTCGCCGACCGCGTCACCACCGGGCTGGGGCTGCCGGGCGTGCCGTTCTACGGCTTGTCGCACGTGGCCTGCACGTCCGTGCTGCGGGCGGTGGAGGTGGCCGCCCGGTTCCTGGACCGGCCCGGCGCGGCCGAGGGCGAGCGGGTGCTGGTGCTGGGCGGCGACCACGGCAGCGCGTGCGACCGCTCGCGGGTGGTGCCCTCGACCACGGTCATGGGCGACGCCGCGGTGGCGTTCCTGGTCGGCCGCGACACCGGCCGCTACCGCTACCTCGGCGGCGCGGGCGCGCGGGACACCCGGTTCCACCGCAGCCTGCGCATGACCGCCGAGGACACCGCGCTGTTCTGGTCGGTGTGCACGGACCTGCTGGTCCAGGCGGTGGACGCGGCGCTCGCCGACGCCGGCCTGGACCGGTCGGACGTGGACTGGGTGATGCCGCACCTGTCCAACGGCATGTTCTGGCGGTCGTTCAGCCGGGCCTCGGGCATCGCCCGCGACCGCATCCGGCTGGACCTGCTGCCCGAGCGCGGGCACACCTTCGGCGTGGACGCGCTGGCCTCGCTGGACCACGTGGACCGGCGCGGCGAGCTCTCGGTGGGCGACCGCTGCCTGCTGGTCTCGATCGGGCAGGGCGCGTACTTCCGGGTCGCGGTGGTGGAAGTGGGGGAGGGGTAGTGCTGGAGTACGAACGCCTTGCGCACGCCGAGGGGCTGGCGGCGGGACTGCGCGCGGCGCTGTCCGGGGCCGACGCGCGGGAGACCGCACCCGGGCCGGTGGTGGCGGTCGTGGACGTGCCCGAGGGCGCGCGGGTCGTGGCGAACGCCCTGGCGGAGCGCGAGGGGGTGGCCTTCGTGGTCACCGGTTCGCGGCGCGACTACCGGCCCGACGTCGCGCTGGCCGTCGCGGCGGCCCGCCTCGGCTCGACCCGCCGGCTGCTGGACCGGGCCGTGGAGCACCTGGCCGGGCGGGAGGCGGGCGGCGAGCCGTTGACCCGCAAGCAACTGGTGGCGGGCGCGATCGGCGACCTCGTCACCGCCACCACCCGCACCCGGCATGAACTGGCCGCCGCGCGCCCGGTCGCCGCGGACGTCGCCGCCGTGCACGACCGGATCGCCGCCATCGACTGGGAGGTCGCGAAGTTGTTCGGCGCCAACGGGTACCTCACCGAGCACCCGGCGCGGGCCGGGTACGTCTCGACGCTGGTCGGCAACACGTGGGTGGCGTCGTGATCGACCTCGACGCCCGGACCCGCGTGCTGCGCGAAGTCGGCCTGGAGTGCGCCAAGGAGCTCGCCGACATGGCCCTCGCTGTGGACGCCGACCCCGACGACATGGCGCCCCACCTGGGTTCGCAGGCCCTCGACCTGATTCGGCTGGTGTGCACGCCCGCCCGCTTCCGGGACCGCCCGCTGCGGCTGGACGGCCAGGAGTACGGCGACACCACCTGCCTGCAACGGGTCGTCGGCACCGCCGCGCTGGCCCGGGGCGACGCGGGCGCGGTGCTCGCCGCGCCGGGTCCGGCCCTGGCCGGGATCGTCGTGGACGTCCTGGGCGGGCCGGAGCAGCAGGAACGCTTCCACCGCGCCCTCGCCGACGGCCGCACGTGGTCGTTCTTCGCGATGACCGAGCCGCGCGGCGGCAACGACGCCACCGGCATGCTCACCCGCCTGGACCGCACCCCCGACGGCCGCGCGCTGCACGGCGCCAAGCGCTACATCGGCAACGGTGCGCGCGGCGACGTCGGCGTCGTGTTCGCCCGCACCGGCCCCAGCCCGCTGTCGATCCGGGCGGCGCTGGTGGAAGCGCCGCTCGCGGACTGCGCGCGGCGCCCCCTGGACACGATCGGCCTCAAGGGCGCGCGGCTGAGCGAGCTGACCTTCGCCGGCACGCCGGTGGCCGAGGAGTCGTTGCTGGGCAACCACCTCCCGGCCTCGCGGCGCGGGATGTGGGGCGCGATCAGGACGTTCCTGTCCATGCGGGTGCAGGTCGCGGCGATGGCGGTGGGCACGGCGCAGGCGTTGTTCGACCGCGTCCGCGAGCACCGGCCGGACGCGCCGGGCGTCGACGAGGTGCGGCTGAGCCTGGACGCGGCCCACACCGTGCTCTACGAAGCCGCGGCGGCGGTCGACCACGAGCCCGAGCGGGCCGACCCGGCCTCGGTGGCCAAGCTGGTCGGCACGGCGTTGGGCGTGCGGGTGGCGCGGTGGGCGGCCCGGTCCCTGGGGCCGGCGTCGCTGCTGACCGACCCGCTGCTGGACAAGCGGGTGCGGGACGTGCACGGGTTCGAGTTCATGGAGGGCACGACCAACATCCAGCTCCTCCAGGTCGCCCAGGCCAGGCTGCGGGCCACCGGTGGCTGACCTGCACGTGGCGGGGATCGGCGCGGCGGTGGACCGCGACCCCGCCTACCGCACCGCCGCCGCGTTCGAGGGCGACGCCGCGATGCTGGACGTGGCCGACACGCTGGCCCGCTTCCGCGCCACCGCGGTCGGCGCGCTGCGGTTCCTCGTCGACGACCACGACACCGACGTGGCGGTCGCCGCGCTGTCCGCGCTCGGCCCGCCGGACCGGCCGCAGCCGCTGTACCTCGTGCGCCCCGACCCCGACCCGGACCCGTTCGTCGCGGTGCTGCCGCGCATCGTGCACGACCTGCCCTGGGTCACCGACGAGCTCGGCGTCACGCACCTGGAGGAGCGGTCCGGCACGGCGTTCCTGCGGCTGCTGGACTGGCTGCTCGACGAGCGCGGCGCGACCGTCGTGCTGGCCGACCAGCCCCCGGTGGTCGTCGGCGAGCCCGGCCCGGTGTCGGCGGTCGCGCTGCGCCTGTCCCGGGAGGGCGGCCCGCTGCGCGTCACCGGCTGGGGCGCGGGCGCACCACCGGCCGCCACGCACGCCTTCGGCGGACCCGGGCCGTGCGACGGCTGGCGCGCGCTGGCCGACGCGGTGGCCGCCCACCGGGTGCTGCCGGGAGACTCGGCCACGGTGTCGGTCGGCGGCGCGGACCCGCAGTGGGTGCGCCTGGCAGCTGAGGGTGGGTGAGGCCGGTGCGGTACCGGCGGATCGCGGCGCTGGGGGTCCCCTTGGCGCTGCAAACGGCGACCATGCTGCTGGGGCAGGTCGTGGTCGTCGCCCTGATCGGCCGGATGGGCGAGGGCGCCCTGTACGTGCAGGCGCTCTACGCCCCGGTGGAGTTCCTGCTGGTGGCGTTGGTGAGCGGGTTCGCGGTGACGCTCCAGGTGCTCACCGCCCGGCGGGTCGGCGCGGGCGACCGCGCGGCCGTCGCCGGGTACTGGGGCGGCCTGCTCAAGGCGGGCCTGCTGGCCTACGCGGTGCTGGCGGCCGTGCTGATCGCCTCGGCGGGCGCGCTGGGCGGGCTGGTGGACGTCGCGCCCGCGCAGGCCGACCGGTTCGGGTCGTTCCTGGCCGCGATGGTGCTGGTCGGTCCGCTGCGGCTGGGCGGTGAGCTGTGCTCGGCGGTGCTGCGCGGCGTGGGGCGCGGGGTGGCGGCGACGTCGTTGACCACGACCTACGTCGTGCTCAACGCGACCCTGGTGGCCGTGCTGGGCGTCGCGGGCGGCGGCGGGCTGGCCGTGGTGCCGGTGGCCGCCGCCGTCGCGGGCGCGATCGAGCTGGCCGCGGGCCTGGCCGTGCTGAGCCGCGCCGGGCTCGTGACGTGGGCCGGGGCGCGGCGGTCGGCGGCGGTGCTCGCGCCGGTGGTGGGCACCGGCCTGCCGGTCGCGGCCTCCTACGTGCTGCTGTTCGTGGTGAACCTGCTGCTGGTGCGGATCGCCGCGACCGGCGGGCCGGCGGCGGTGGCCGGGTTCAACGCCGGGTACACCGCCCAGACCGCCGTGCTGGTGCCCGCGATCGGGTTCGGTTCGGCGATCGCGGTGCTGGTCAACCAGCGGATCGGGGCGGGGGACCGGGTGGGCGCGGCGACGGTGTTCCGGCGCGGCCTGGCGCTGGTCGCCTGCGGGTACGCGGTGGTGACGCTGGCGCTGCTGGTGGTCGGGTCCCCGCTGGCGGGTCTGCTGGCGGAGGACCCGGCGGTGGTGGAGCAGGCGCGCGGGTTCCTGACCGCCGTGGGGCCGACGTTCGGCTGCACGGGCCTGGTGCTCGCGGTGCTGACAGTGTTGCAGCAGGTCGGGCGCGGCGGTGTGGCGGTGGCGATGAACCTGGGGTACTTCGCCGTGCTGATCGGCGTGGGCTGGGCGGCGGTCGCGTCGACCGGCCGGGTGTCGGCGCTGCACGTGACGATGGCGGTGGTGGCGGCGGCCAGCCTGGTCGTGGGCGCGCCGGTGGCGGCGTGGCTGGTGCGGCGCACGATCGCGACCCGGGCCGGGGACGGGGGTGCGGCGTGAGGATCGGGGTGGACCTGCTCAAGCTGCCGCGCTTCGCCCGCGTCGCCGAGCACCCGCGGATGCGGCGGCTGCTGTTCACCGAACGGGAGTTGGGCGACGTGGCCGACCTCGGCCCGGCGCGGCGCGTGGAACGGCTCGGGGGCCGGTTCTGCGCCAAGGAGGCCGTCGCGAAGGTGCTGGGGCGGGGCCTCGGCCAGGGGCTGCGGTGGCCGGAGATCGAAGTGACCAGCGACGAGTGGGGAGCGCCCGCGGTGCGGCTGCACGGCGGGGCGGCGGAGGCGGCGCGGACGGCCGGGATCGGGTCCGTGCAGGTCTCCATCACCCACCAGGAGGACCTGGTGGTGTGCGTGGCGCTGGGCGTACCGCACGGACCGGACAGGGGGGCGTGATGACGACGACGGTGCACCGCGCGGCGACGCTGCGCGAGTGGTTCGACCGGGGCCTGCGGGCCAACCCGGAGGGGACGGCCCTGCGCGTGGGCGCGGCGCAGCTGTCCTACCGGGAGCTGCACGAGCGCGCGTCGGCCGTGGCGGGCGCGGTGCTCGCCGCGACCGGCGAGGCGCCGCGGCGAGTGGGGGTGTTGGCGTCGCGGTCGGTGGCGGCCTACGTGGGCGTGCTGGCGGCGGTGTACTGCGGCGCGGCGGTCGTCCCGCTCAACCGCGAGTACCCGCCGGAGCGCACCCGCCGCATGGTCGCCGCCGCGCGGCTGGACGCGCTGCTGTGCGACGACGCCGGCCGGTCGCGGCTGGCGGACCTCGACGACCTCGGGGTCCCGGTGGTGGGGGAGGGCGGCGTGCCGCTCACCGCGCCGCTGCGGGCCGAGCCGGACGACCCGGCCTACGTCATGTTCACCTCGGGCTCCACCGGCACGCCCAAGGGCGTCCCGGTGCTGCACCGCAACGTGGCGCACTACCTGGCGGTGGTGTCGGAGCGGTACGGCTTCACCCCGGACGACGTGTTCTCCCAGACCTTCGACCTCACCTTCGACCTGGCGGTGTTCGACCTGTTCGTCGCCTGGGGCGCGGGCGCCGCCGTGGTGTGCACGCCGCCGGGCGCGCTGATGGCGCTGCCGGACTTCCTGACCTCCCACGGGATCACGGTGTGGTTCTCCTCGCCCAGCGTGATCTCCTTCGTGCGCCGCACCCGGGGCCTGGCCCCCGGCTCGATGCCGTCGCTGCGGTGGAGCCTGTTCTGCGGCGAGCCGCTGACCGCCGCCGACGCCGAGGACTGGCGCGTCGCCGCGTCCGGCTCGACCGTGGAGAACCTGTACGGGCCGACGGAGCTGACCATCTCGTGCAGCGTGCACCGGTGGGACCCGGCGACCTCGCCGTCCTCCTGCGTGAACGGGATCGTGCCGATCGGCCGGCTGCACGCGGGCCTGGCGCACGTCGTGGTGGCCGACGGGAAGCCCGCCGAGGAGGGCGAGCTGTGCGTGACCGGCGCGCAGATGTTCCCCGGATACCTGGACCCCGCCGACGACGAGGGCCGGTTCCTGGTGCTGGAGGGCGAGCGCTGGTACCGCACCGGTGACGTGGTCCGCGTGCTGCCCGACGGCGACCTGGCCTACCTGGGCCGCCTGGACCACCAGGTGAAGATCCGCGGCCAGCGCATCGAACTGTCCGAAGTGGACCACGCGGCGGCCGGCGTGGACGGGGTCGAACGGGCGGTCACGGTGGCCGTCGAGGGCGAGCTGGTGACCTTCTACGTGGGCCGGGAAGTGCCCGCCGCGCAGGTGCGCGAGCAACTCGCCCGGACCCTGCCCAAGGCCGCGGTGCCGCGGCACGTGGTGCACCTCGCCGAGTTCCCGCTCAACGCCAACCGCAAGATCGACCGCCGGGCGCTCACCGAGCGGGCCGTGCTCGTCGTGACCGGTGGCTGACGTGGGCGCGACGACCCTGATCGGGCGGGACGAGGAGCTCGACCGGCTGGTCCGCGACCTCGCCCCGGGCCTGACGACCCTGGTGGGACCGGTCGGCGTGGGCAAGACGCGGCTGGCCGCGGAGGTCGCGCGGCGGCGGCCGGACGTCGTCCTCGACGACGACCCGAGCCCGGAGCGGCTGGCCGCCGGCAGGCCGGTGCTGGCCACCGCGCGCGAACCGCTGCGGCGGCCCGGCGAGGTGGTGGTGGACGTCGGTCCGCTGCCGGTGCCCGGCGACGACGTGCCGGCCGACGAGCTGGCGGCCGTGCCGTCGGTGGCGGTGCTGCTGCGGGCGGCGCGGTCGGTGCGGCCGGGCTTCGCGCCCACCGCGGCTGACCGGGACGACCTGGTGCGGCTGTGCCGCGCGCTGGACGGCGTCCCGCTCGCCCTGGTGCGGGCGGGGGAGCGGCTGAAGGTGGCGCGGCCGGGCGACCTGCTGGCGCGGCTGGACGTCGGCGCGCTGCTGCCGGAGCTGGTGGCCGAGGTCGGCGCGCTGCCGCCGGAGGCCGCCGACCTGCTCACCGCGCTCAGCGCGTTCGCGGACGACTTCAGCGCGGACGCGGTGGAGGCGGTCACCGGCCGCCGCTACGCCACCCTGTGGGAGGTGGTGGAGCTGCTGGTGGACCGGCGCCTGCTGGCCGTGCGCGAGCCGGGCTCCGGCGGTCTGCGCTTCCGGCTGCCCCCGCTGGTCCGGCGGCTGCTGCTGGGCTCCTGCCCGGAGTCGGCGCGGCGGCGGCACGGCGAGTTCGTGCTGGGGGAGATGGCCGCGCGGGCCGACGTGGCGGCCGAGGACGTGGCCACCGCGTTCGCGGTCCTGGACGAGGAGGCGCCGGCGCACCGGTTCGCGCTGGCCGCCGCCGAGTACCACGCGGCGCGCGGCGAGCTGGACGACGGCCTGACCTGGCTGCGCCGGGCCGTGCGGCTGGCCGACCGGCCCGGCACGCCCGCCGCCTCGCCGCTGACCGCGCGCCAGCAGGAGGTCGCGGAGCTGGTCGCGCGCGGCCTGACCAACCGCGCCATCGCCCGCAGGCTGGGCATCTCCGAGTGGACCGCGGTCAACCACGTGCGCGAGGTGCTGCGCCGGCTCGACATCTCCTCCCGGGTGGAGGTGGCCCGCTGGGTCGCGGGCCGCGCTCCTCACCCGCACCCGCCCGCGGTGTCCCGGTCGTAGCCGCCCACCCGGGTCAGCACGGCGGTGGGCGCCCCCGCGACCGGGTCCGGGTCGTCCCGCGCCTCCAGCGCGGCGACGAAGTCCGCGACCCGGTCCAGGCCCCAGAACCGCTGCCGGCCGAGCTTGAAGTACGGCGCGCCGAACACGTCGTCGTGGTAGGCGTCGACCAGGGCGTCGACGCCCTCCGCGCGGATCTGTTCGTCCTGCGCGGCGGAGAGCAGCTCGCCCGCGTCCAGCCCGACCGACGTGGCCAGGCGGGCCAGGACCTCCTCGTCGCACACGTTCTCCGCGCGTTCCCACCGGGCGGCGACCACGGCGTCGTAGAACTCCCGGCCCGCACCCAGCCGCCGCGCCCGCAGCCAGGCCAGGTGCGGGCGTTCCCACCACGGGTTGCCGATGTCGACCGGCCACTTCATCGGGTAGCCGAACCGGGCGGCGATCCGCTTGGTGTCGCCGAGGATGTACAGGTGCTTGGCCTTGCTCATCGGCACGTACAGGATCTCGGCGTCCCGATCGGCCACGGCCTTCGCGGTGTCGTCGTCGGCGTCCCAGTACGGGCGGAACACCACCCGCCGGTCGGCGTCGGGCAGCAGCTCCCGCAGCCGCCGCACCGCCATCCAGCTGTAGGGGCTGCGGAAGTTGAAGTACAGCGTGGGGACTCTCTTGCTCATGCCAGGGGCACCTTCCGTTGTTCGACCGACCGCAGGAAGCCGACCAGCCGCTCGGCGACGTCGTCGGCCTGCCGCACGTGGCAGCAGTGGGTGAAGTACGGCCGCCGCTCGACCCGGGCGGACGGCATGGCGGCGGCGAGCACGTCGGCGCGCTCGGCGCTCAGCGCCGGGTCGCCCTCGCCGACCAGGACCAGCGCCGGCACCTCGACCCCGCCCAGGTCCAGTCCGGTGGTGGCCACGAACTGGCGGTAGAGCACGTCGATGCCCGCGTCGCCGACCCGCTTGAGGGTGGCGTCGGCCATCGCGTCGAGCAGCGGGCCGTCCAGCAGCCGCCCGCGCCCGGCGAGGGCGACCAGCAGGCCGTCCACCACCGCGTGCCGGAACACCGCGACGAAGTCCTCGCGCAACCGGTCGTCCACGGTCCGGGCGGGGTCGTTGAAGAACGGCGCGAGCAGCACGACGCCCTCCACGTCCCGCGCGCCGCCGTCGGCCAGGTGCTCCAGGACGGCGTTGGCGCCGAACGAGTGCGCGACGACGGCGTGCGGGCGTTCCGGGAGGGCGTCCAGGGCGTCGGCGACGACGTCGGCGGGACGCGCCCCGGCGCGCCAGGCGTGCCCGCCGGAGGCCCGCCACGGCAGGTCCGCGGCCAGCACCCGGTACCGGCCGCGCAGGCGGGCGGCCAGCGGCGTCCACTCCCGCAGGCCGCCCTCCGCGCCGTGGAAGGCGGCCAGGACCGGGCCGGAGCCGCCGAGATCAGTCCACATCGGACCACCCCGTCACGTCGTCGGTCAGCACCGCCACGCCGGCCGTACCCTCGGAGGTCACATCGGACAGCACCGCCACGCCCGCAGTCCCCTCGGCCGTCACCGAGGTCAGCACCGTCACGCCGCGGTGCCCGTCGCGGTAGCGGGCCAGCAGCGCGGCCAGCTGGAACGCGCCGGCGGCGGCGTCGCACCCGCCGACGAGGTCCTTGACCGCCAGCAGCGGGACGTCGCCGAGCACGGCGGCGATCCCGGTGCGTTCGGCGGCGTCCACCCCGGCCTCGCCGCGCTCGCCGGTGGCCACCAGCGTCACCCGCTCCGGCGCGACCCCGGCGTCCTCCAGCGCCCGCGCCAGGCACCGGGCCAGCGCCGACCCGGCGTCGTCGCCCACCGCGGTCTCCACGGCCAGCACCGCCGCGCGCGGCACGCGGCCGGCGTCCTGCGCGGTGGCGGGCAGTTCGACGACGAACACCCCCGCGCCCTCGCCGACCGCGTCGCCGTCGGTCCCGGCCACCCGGTGCTGCCACGCCCGGTGCGGGCTGAGCTCCTCGAACGCGCCCGCGAGGACGGTCTCCGCGTGGCCCCGGGTCAGGGCGTTGCGGGTGTAGCGCAGCACCTGCACCAGCGCGAGCTGCCCGCCCGCGACGGTGGCGTTGACGCCCTTGAGGCCGTGCCGGATCGCGGTCCGGCCCGCGGCGCAGTTCATCACCGTGGTGGGGAACAGCATGGGTTCCACCAGGTACGGCTTGTCCTGCACCAGCGTGTCCCGGTCGTACTCGGCGACGGACTGGACGCTGCCCGCGGTCGTGCCCAGCACCACGCCGGTGGCCTGAGCGCGGTCGGAGTCCAGGACCAGCTCCGCGTCGGCCAGGGCGTGCCCGGCGGCGACCAGGGCCAGCGCCGTGCCGCGGTCCAGCGACCCGGTCCCCTTGCGGCCCAGGTGGTCGCGCGCGCGGAAGGCGGCCAGCGCGGCGGCCGGGCGGTCGGGCAGCTGCCCGTCGAACAGGTCGCGCACGTCGCCGACGCCGCCCCGCCGGTCGCGCACGGCGGCGGCGAAGTCCTCCGCGCCGATGCCGACCGGGGACGCCACGCCCCACCCGGTGATCACGAGCACCCGGTTCACCCGACCCTCCCGAAGATGGTGATGGCGTTGTTGCCGCCGAAGGCGAACCCGTTGTTCTGCACCACGTCCAGCCGCGCCGGCCGGGACTCGTTGGGCACCGGGTCGATGCCCGCGAGCGCCGGGTCGGGCGTGCGGTGGTTGATCGTCGGCGGCAGGAACCCCTCGGTGAGGCCGAGGATGGCGGCGATCGCGCCGAACCCGCTGGCCGCGCCCATCGTGTGGCCCAGCATCGACTTGATCGAGCTCATCGGCGGCGGCTGCGGGCCGAAGACCTCCAGCACGGCCTGCGCCTCGGCGAGGTCGTTGGCCTGGGTGCCGGTGCCGTGCGCGCAGATGTAGTCCACGTCCGAGGGCACGATCCCGGCGCTCTCGTGCGCCCGGCGGATGCACCGCGCGATGCCCTCCGGGTCCGGCGCGACCGGGTGGTTGGCGTCGCAGGTCAACCCGTAGCCCATGACCTCGGCGTAGACGAACGCGCCGCGCGCCACCGCCGAGTCGTAGGACTCCAGGAACAGCGCGCAGCCGCCCTCCGCGGTGATCACGCCGGTCCGGTCGCGGTCGAACGGCGCGCTGGCGTGCTCGGCCAGCGCGCCCAGCCGGTAGAACCCGGCGTGCGCCCACCGCACCGTGGAGTCCGCGCCGGCGGCGACGACGAAGTCCGCGTCACCGCCGGCCACGAGGTCGTAGGCGTAGCCGATGGCGTAGTTCGTCGCCGCGCACGCCGTGGACAGCGTCATGGCCTCGCCGGTGAGCCCGAGTTCGCGGTTGACCGCGAGCGCGAGCCGGGAGGCGGGCAGCTTGCCCACCTCCTCCGGCGACCACGCGGTGAAGCCGTCGGCCACCCACTGCCCGCTGAGCGCCTGCACCACCCGCGACTCGCCGCTGGTGGTGCCGACCACCGACCCCGACCGCGAGCGGGCCAGCAGGTCGGGGTCCACCTTCGCGTCCTCGACCGCGAGCCGCGCCGCCGACGCGGCGAACAGGCTGCTGCGGCCCCACCGGGCCGGGTCGAGCACGCGGAGGTGCTCCGCGGGCTCGAAGTCCGGCACCTCGCCCGCCACGACGTGCGGGAACCCGGTGGTGTCGAAGCTGGTGATCGGCGCGACCCCGGAGCGCCCGGCCCGCAGCGCCGCGCCGAACGCCTCGACGCCGACGCCGATGCTGGACACCGGGCCCAGCCCGGTCACCACGACCCTGCGGTCCACTACGCCGTCCAGCCCGCGTACTTGGCGACGACCTCGTAGAGGGCGCGCAGGGTGGTCATGTTCGGCAGCTCCTCCTGCGGGATGTCGATCTTGTACTTCTTCTCGATCCGGGCGAGCAGCTCGATCGCGCGCAGCGAGTCGGCGTCGTGCTCCTCGGTGAACAGGCCGTCGTCGGTGACCTCCTCGACCTCGACCTCCATCACGTCCGCGGTGATCTCGCGCAGCTCTTCCAGGTGCTGCTCGATCGCCTGGGTCATCTCGTCCTCCTAGGTGGTTGTGGTGGTGACCGCGAGGCCGAGCACCAGGGGCACGGTCGCGATCAGGCGGCCGTCGACCCGGGTCTCGCCCCGCAACAGGGCTCGGTCGGGGGTGGCGTGGTCCAGGTGCACCTCGTGGCGCAGCACGTCACCGGGGTAGGCGGCGCCGTGCACCGCGAAGTCGCGCACCGCGCCCAACAGCGGGGTGGCGTCGTCGTGCTCGGTGCTCAGCGCCCACAGCAGGGCTCCGGCCTGGCCCAGCGACTCCAGCAGCAGCGACACCGGGTAGGCGTGCGCGGCGTGCGGAGCGTCGTCGGGCAGGTCGGCGTAGCAGGGCTCGGTCGCGGTCACGGCCTTGACCGCCACGATCCGCCGGCCGGGGTCGACCTCCAGCACGCGGTCGACCTGGAGCATCGGGTGGCGGTGGGGCAGCAGGGCCTTGAGCCGGTGGTGCTCAAGCACTCGCGGCCTCCCGCCCCAGGTGCAGGCGGACGCGCGCGGTGTCGAGGCCCTCGACGTGGCAGCGGGCGTCCACGGCGATCCGGTCGTCCTCCGGCGCGAGGGTGAAGTCCACGGTGAGCGTGTCGCCGGCGACGACCGGGGAGGTGAACCGGGCGGACCGCACGCCGACCAGCACGACCTCGCCGCCGGCCGCCGCGCGCGCGGCCTGGTAGACCGTCTCGACGGTGAACACGCCGGGGAACACCGGGTTCCCGGGGAAGTGGCCGCCCAGGTACGGGTCGTCGGCGCGGACGGTCCGCGCGCAGCGGAACCCGTCGCCGTGCGCGGTGACGCCCTCGACCGCGGTCAGCGGCTTGGCGAAGCTCACAGGACCAGGCCCCCGTCCACCGCGATGACCTGGCCGGTGATGTAGGACGCGCGGTCGGAGACCAGGAACGCCACCAGTTCGGCGACGTCGGCGGCGGTGCCGAAGCGGCGCAGCGCGATGGCGTCGGTGATCTTCGCGCGGGCGGAGGCCTTGAGCGCGGCCGTCATGTCGGTGTCGATCAGGCCGGGCGCCACGACGTTGACCCGCACGCCGTGGCGGGCCAGCTCCTTGGCCAGGGTGAGGCTCATGCCGTGCAGACCGGCC
The DNA here is from genome assembly GCF_037401995.1 of Saccharothrix sp. CCNWYY140. NCBI lineage: Bacteria > Bacillati > Actinomycetota > Actinomycetes > Pseudonocardiales > Pseudonocardiaceae > Saccharothrix > Saccharothrix sp. CCNWYY140. The sequence goes on along the minus strand of NZ_JBBEGC010000020.1, from coordinate 21,218 downwards.
TTGGCGGCGGCGTAGTTGGCCTGGCCCGCGTTGCCGTGCAGGCCGATGACCGACGAGACGTTGACGATCGCGCCCCGCCCGGCCTTGACGAACGTGTAGCCGGCGGCCTTGCAGAAGTGGTAGGCGCCGGTGAGGTTGGTGTCGAGCACGGCCCGCCAGTCCTGTTCGGACATCAGCACCACCGGGCTGTCCCGGACGATGCCCGCGCAGTTGACCAGCACCGAGGGCGTGCCGAGGACTGCCGCGCCCTTCAGGAACGCCTGCACGGCGGCGCCGTCGGCCACGTCGCAGACCGCGTGGTGGACGCGTGCGCCGAGCTCGTGCAGGTCTTGTGCGGTCTGGTCGGCCGCCTCGGTGTCCGATCGGTAGCAGAAGGCGACGTCGTACCCGTCGGCCGCGAGGCGCAGGGCGATGCCCCGCCCGATCCCGCGCGACCCGCCGGTGACCACCGCCACCGGGCGCTCGTCGTTGCTGTCCACGTGCTCCTCCTCAGTCGCCGTCGAGCATGTGGCGCGGCGGGCGCGCTCCGCCATGACCGGCACCTGCCATACCGGTGTGGCTGGTTGTGGTGATGCGGCGGCGGGCGTGCGCGGTGGATCGTCGACACCATGCAGCTCCGCACCAACACCCCCACCCACGCCCGCCTGATGGGCCTGGGCGTCCTGCGCCCGGACCGCGTGGTGACCAACGACGAGCTGTCGGAGCGCATGGACACCTCCGACGAGTGGATCCGGACGAGGGTCGGCATCTCGACCCGCCGCTTCGCCGCGCCCGACCAGGGCGTGGTGGACATGGCGGAGGTGGCCGGCGCCCGCGCGATCGCCGACGCGGGTCTGGCACCGTCCGACGTGGACGCCGTGGTCGTCGCGACGTGCACCCTGCCCGCCCAGATCCCCAACGCGGCGGCGCGCGTGGCGCACCGCGTGGGCGCGACGACGGCGGGCGCGTTCGACGTCAACGCGGGCTGCGCGGGCTTCGTCTACGCGCTGGGCGCCGCCACGGCCCTGGTGACGGCGGGCAGCGCGCGGCACGTCTTGGTGGTGGGCGCGGAGAAGCTGACCGACTGGATCGACCCGACCGACCGGACGACGGCGATCATCTTCGGCGACGGGGCGGGCGCGGTCGTGGTCGGTGCGTCCGACCGACCGGCTGTCGGCCCGGTCGCGTGGGGCGCCGCCGGCGAGCTGGCCGGCGCGATCACGGTGGGCGAGAAGGGTTTCGTGGTCCAGGACGGGCAGGCGGTGTTCCACTGGGCGACCACGAAGATCGCCCCGGTGGCGCGGCGGGCGGTGGAGGCGGCGGGGCTGGACCTGGCGGACCTGGACGCGGTCGTGCCGCACCAGGCGAACCTGCGCGTGGTCGAGGCGCTGGTGCGCGACCTGCGCGAGGACGGCGCCCGGCCGGACCTGGTGGTGGCGCGCGACATCGTCGGGTCGGGCAACACGTCGTCCGCGTCGATCCCGCTGGCCCTGGACACCCTGCGGGCGGGCGGCGAGCTGCGCTCGGGCATGACCACCCTGCTGGTCGGGTTCGGCGCGGGCCTGTGCTACGCGGCCCAGGTCGTGGTGTGGCCCTGACACCGGCCGGGATTCACACGATCGCGTGGCGTGCCTTGGCTGAGGTGGTGTGCTGTTCGGACGGTCGTTAAGGTGCTCGGTCGGGTGATCGTTCACGCACGCACCGAGCTGTTCCACGTTCTCCGGGCTCTCCCGGGTCGTCTCCGGCGTGTTCTGTCGTGATCGCGGAACTACCACCCTTCGGAGAAGTTCCCAGGTACGCCTGCGCGCCGCCTCGTGCCGCACCGGGCAAGCAGACGGAGAAGGTCATGCGGATCACCGATATCCAGCGTTGTGAGGTCCGACCCGGGCGCCTCGTGGAGTGGGTGCTGCGCCCGGTGGTCGCCGGCGCCGGCGCGCCCGAGGACGCGCGACCGCCGGCCTACCTCCAGGAGTCGCACGTGCGGACGGCCCAGTCCCTGCGCGACGGCGGCCTGTTCGTGCCGACGTGGCTGGGCATCGCGTTCGACCTGCCGGGAGCGGCCGACCTCGACGTGCTCGGCGAGGCGTTGCGCGTGTGGACGTTGCGCCACGAGACGCTGCGCAGCGGTTTCCGTTGGGACAGCGAGGAGATGCGGCGCTTCACCCTGGCTCCCGAGGACGTCGCGCTGCACCGCGAGGAGGTCGGGGAGTTCGCCGACCCGGAGGTGCTCGCGCAGCACCTGCAAGACCGCTTCGACGTGGCCGCGGACACGCTCACCTGGCCGAACTTCCTCTACGCGGCCGTGGTGCGGCCGGAGAGCACGAGCGTCTACCTGGCGTTCGACCACAGCAACGTCGACGCGTACTCCTTGTACCGGGTCCCCGCCGAACTCCACGAGCTGTACACCGAGGGCCTCGAAGGCCGCAGCGTGGACCGGTCCCCGACCGCCAGCTACGTCGACTTCTGCGCCACCGAGCGCGCCGACGCCGACGAGGTCGACGCCGACCACCCGGTCGTGGACCGCTGGCGGCGGTTCGTCGCCCGGTGCGACGGCCGGATGCCGAACTTCCCCTTCGACCTGGGGCTGACGCCGGAAGGCCCGCTGCCGACCCAGAAGTCGCTGCACGAGATGCTGGTGGACGACGCCGACGCGGCGGCGTTCGAGCGGCACTGCCGACCGCACGGCGGAACCCTGGTCGGGCTCCTCGCCGCCACGGGGCTGATCATGCGCGAGATGACCGGCGACGACGTGTACCGCACGGTGGTGCCGTTCCACACCAGGGCGAAGTCGCGGTGGTCGGACTCGGTCGGCTGGTACGTCGGCGGTGTGCCGGTGGAACTGCCCGTGGGCACGGCGGGCGACTTCGACGGCGTGCTCCGCGCGGCCCAGGCGGAACTGCGCGCGAGCCGCCCGGCGTCCCGCGTGCCCGTCGCCCGCGTGCTGCGCCTGCTCGGCAGCGACTTCCGGCCCACCTCGCCCGACCTGTACTCGATCCTGTCGTTCATGGACGCGCGCTCGACCCCCGGCTCCGAGCGCTGGCGGGACCAGAAGGCGTACGGCCTGCTCCGGGTGTCCTACGGCGACCAGGTCTGCGTGTGGGTGACCCGGCTGCACGAGGGACTCCAGTTCGCCTGCCGCTACCCGGACAACGACGTGGCCTACAAGAACATCCGCTTGTACGTGGACCGCTTGCGCGACTTGATCCTGTCGGTCGCCCGGCAGGAGTCGATGCGTTAGCGGGCGCTCGCCGCAGACGAATTCACCGGTCGGAAAATGACCGGCGCCGCCGTGACCGGCCGGTAACAACCGGCCTCCGATGTGACCCGGATGTTAAAGATAGGTGTGATCCTTTCGGGCTACTCCCGTCGCCCCCGGCCTGACCGGGGGCATCTCCCCAGGTGGTGACCTGGGCATCGACCGAGGTCCGGACGCGGGCAATAGAGCTCCTGTAAACAGGTCGTTACGTGCAGCTCACCGCCTTCGGCACGATAAAGTGCGAATTCACCTCCATTCTTGTCGCCGCCACCCGAGCGCCCTAGGGTGAGCCCGCAGGGTCATTGACGACCCCTGCCGAATTAGCGATTCACTATTTACCTCGGAGGTGATCGCCGTGTCGAATTCCGATTCCGAGATCGGCGACTCGCTGTTGCGCCTGGCCAGGCACTTCCAGCGCGGTGAGACCTCCGCGGACGGGCGGACCCTGCACCAGATCGGTGGGCGCGGAGCCGACGTCTTCTACCGGGACCGGTGGGCCTACGACAAAGTCGTGCGGTCCACCCACGGCGTGAACTGCACCGGTTCGTGCTCCTGGAAGGTCTACGTCAAGGACGGCGTGATCACCTGGGAGTCGCAGCAGACCGACTACCCGTCGATCGGGCCCGACAAGCCGGAGTACGAGCCGCGGGGCTGCCCGCGTGGCGCGTCCTTCTCCTGGTACACCTACTCGCCCGCCCGCGTGCGCTACCCGTACGTGCGCGGCGTGCTGCTGGAGTACTACCGGGAGGCCAAGGAACGCCTCAAGGACCCCGTGCTGGCGTGGGCGGACATCGTCGAGGACCCGGAGAAGTCGCGCCGGTACAAGGCCGCCCGCGGCATGGGCGGGTTCGTGCGCGCCGAGTGGTGGGAGGCGGCCGAGATGGTCGCCGCCGCGCACGTGCACACGATCAAGCGCTACGGGCCGGACCGGGTCGCGGGCTTCTCGCCGATCCCGGCGATGTCGATGGTCAGCCACGCGGCCGGGGCCCGGTTCGTGTCGCTGGTCGGCGGCTCGATGCTGAGCTTCTACGACTGGTACGCCGACCTCCCGGTGGCCAGCCCGCAGGTGTTCGGCGACCAGACCGACGTGCCGGAGTCCGCGGACTGGTTCGACGCCGGGTACCTGATCATGTGGGGCTCCAACGTCCCGGTCACCCGCACGCCCGACGCGCACTACATGACCGAGGCGCGCTACCGGGGCCAGAAGGTCGTCGTGGTGTCGCCGGACTACGCCGACAACACCAAGTTCGCCGACGAGTGGCTGCCCGCGCGACCGGGCACCGACGCCGCGTTGGCGATGGCGATGGGGCACGTGATCCTGCGGGAGTTCTTCGTCGAGAAGACCACCCCGTACTTCACCGACTACGTCAAGCGCTACACCGACCTGCCGTTCCTGGTCACCCTGACCGAGACCGACGACGGTTTCGTGCCGGGCAAGTTCCTCACCGCCGCCGACCTCGGCGACACCGGCGAGGGCGCGGAGTCCAAGACGGTCCTGCTGGACGCGCACGGCACGCCGGTGGTGCCGCCGGGCTCGCTCGGGCACCGGTTCACCGACTCCGGGCAGGGCTCCTGGAACCTCGACCTCGGGGACACCGACCCGCTGCTGTCGGCGGGCGGCGACGACCCGGTCACCGTGGCGCTGCCGCGGTTCGACACCAGCGAGCCGGGCGTGCTGCGCCGGGGCGTGCCGACGCGCGTGGTCGCGGGCCGCCGGGTGACCACGGTGTTCGACCTGCTGCTGGCCCAGTACGGGGTGCGGCGCGGCGAGCTGCCCGGCGAGTGGCCCACCGGCTACGACGACGCCTCCCAGCCCTACACGCCCGCGTGGCAAGAAGGAATCACGGGAGTGCCGGCCGGTGCGGCGGAGAAGATCGGCCGGGAGTTCGCCGACAACGCCGAGCGCTCCAAGGGCCGGTCCATGATCCTGATGGGCGCCGGCACCAACCACTGGTTCCACTCCGACCAGATCTACCGCTCGTTCCTGGCGCTGACCATGCTCACCGGCTGCCAGGGCGTCAACGGCGGCGGCTGGGCGCACTACGTGGGCCAGGAGAAGTGCCGCCCGATCACCGGGTGGTCCACGCTGGCGTTCGGGCTGGACTGGCAGCGCCCGCCCCGGCAGATGCAGGGCACCATCTTCTGGTACCTGGCCACCGACCAGTGGCGCTACGACCCGTTCACCGCCGACGTGATGTCCTCGCCGCTGGGCACCGGCCGCTTCGCCGGGCGCACCGCGGCCGACAACATCGCGCTGGCGTCCCGGCTGGGCTGGATGCCGAGCTACCCGACGTTCAACCGCAACCCGCTTGACCTGGTCGACGAGGCCGAGCGGCTGGGCAAGCCCGCCGCGGACCACGTGGTGGACGGGCTGAAGTCCGGGCACCTGCGGTTCGCCTGCGAGGACCCGGACGCGCCGGAGAACTTCCCGCGCGTGCTCACCGTGTGGCGGGCGAACCTGCTCGGGTCGTCGGCCAAGGGCAACGAGTACTTCCTCAAGCACCTGCTGGGCACCGACACGAACCTGCGCGCCCGTGACGCCGACGGGGTCCGGCCGGAGGAGGTGACCTGGCACGAGGAGGCGCCGGTCGGCAAGCTGGACCTGTTGCTGTCGCTGGACTTCCGCATGACGTCGACCACGCTGTTCTCCGACGTCGTGCTGCCCGCCGCCACTTGGTACGAGAAGCACGACCTGTCTTCCACCGACATGCACCCGTACGTGCACGCCTTTTCGCCGGCGATCTCCCCGCCGTGGGAGACCAAGACGGACTTCGAGGCGTTCCACCGCATCGCGCGCGGGTTCTCGTGGCTGGCCGAGAAGCACTTGGGCAAGCGCAAGGACATCGTGGCGGTCGCGCTCACCCACGACACCGTGGACGCGACCGCGCAGCCCGGCGGACGGGTGCTGGACTGGAAGAACGGCGAGTGCGAGCCGATCCCCGGCAAGACCATGCCACGCCTGGTCGTCGTGGAACGCGACTACCCGGCCGTCGGCGAGAAGATGGCTGCTCTCGGGCCGCTGGTCGAGAAGGTCGGGCTGACCACCCAAGGGCGTCACCGTCCACCCGGACGAGGAGGTCGAGTATCTCAAGGGCGCCAACGGGACCATCGCGTCCGGTGTCGCGGCCGGCCGCCCGTCGCTGGCCAAGGACACCCACGCCGCCGAGGCGATCCTGGCGCTGTCCGGCACGACCAACGGCCGTCTGGCCACCGAGGGTTTCCGCGCCCTGGAACGGCGGACCGGCACGAAGCTCGCCGACCTGGCCGCCGAGAGCGAGGGCAAGCGGATCACCTTCCCCGACACGCAGGCCCGGCCGGTGCCGGTGATCACCTCGCCGGAGTGGTCGGGCAGCGAGACCGGCGGCCGGCGGTACTCCCCGTTCACCATCAACACCGAGCGCCTCAAGCCCTGGCACACCCTCACCGGCCGCCAGCACTTCTTCCTCGACCACGACTGGATGTTCGAGCTGGGGGAGCAGCTGCCGGTGTTCCGGCCACCGCTGGACATGACCGCGCTGTTCAACGAGCCCGCGGTGGGCGCGGTGGACGGCGGCGTGACCGTGCGGTACCTGACCCCGCACTCGAAGTGGTCGATCCACTCGGCCTACCAGGACAACCTGCACATGCTCACCCTGTCCCGGGGCGGGCAGGCGATCTGGATGTCCGACCGGGACGCGGCGAAGATCGGCGTGCGGGACAACGACTGGATCGAGGCGGTCAACCGCAACGGCATCGTGGTGGCCCGCGCGATCGTCTCCCACCGGATGCCCGAGGGCACGGTGTTCATGTACCACGCGCAGGACAAGGCGGTCGGCGTGCCGCGCACCGAGGCGACCGGCAAGCGCGGCGGCATCCACAACGCGCTGACCCGGTTGATGATCAAGCCGTCGCACCTGATCGGCGGCTACGCCCAGCAGTCCTTCGCGCTCAACTACCACGGTCCCACCGGCAACCAGCGCGACGAGGTCACGACCATCCGCCGCCGCAGCCAGGAGGTGCAGTACTGATGCGCGTGATGGCACAGCTCGCAATGGTGATGAACCTGGACAAGTGCATCGGCTGCCACACGTGCAGCGTCACCTGCAAACAGGCGTGGACCAACCGCGGTGGCGTGGAGTACGCGTGGTTCAACAACGTCGAGACCCGGCCGGGTCAGGGTTACCCGCGGCAGTACCAGGACCAGGAGAAGTGGAAGGGCGGCTGGGCGCTGAACAAGCGCGGCAAGCTGACCCTGCGCACCGGCTCGCGGCTCAAGCGGCTGCTGAACATCTTCGCCAACCCCGACCTGCCCACGGTGGCGGACTACTACGAGCCGTGGACCTACGACTACCAGAACCTGCTGTCCGCCCCGCCCTCGGACACCACCCCGACCGCCAAGCCGAAGTCGTCGATCACCGGCGAGGACACGAAGGTCACCTGGGGCGCCAACTGGGATGACGACCTGGGCGGCGGGCCGGAGCAGATCGGCCGGGACCCCTTGCTGGGCAAGCTCTCCGAGCAGGTCAAGCTGGAGTTCGAGCAGACGTTCATGTTCTACCTGCCGCGCATCTGCGAGCACTGCCTGAACCCGTCGTGCGCGGCGTCCTGCCCCTCCGGCGCGATCTACAAGCGTGCCGAGGACGGCATCGTGCTGGTGGACCAGGACAAGTGCCGGGGCTGGCGGCAGTGCGTCACGGGCTGCCCGTACAAGAAGATCTACTTCAACCACAAGACGGGCAAGGCGGAGAAGTGCACGTTCTGCTACCCGCGGGTCGAGGTGGGCATCCCCACGGTGTGCTCGGAGACCTGCGTGGGCCGGCTGCGCTACATCGGCGTGCTGCTCTACGACGCGGACAAGGTCGCCGAGGCCGCGTCGGTCCGTGACGACAAGGACCTCTACCCGGCGCAGCTGGGCGTGTTCCTCAACCCGCACGACCCGCGCGTGGTCGCGGAGGCCGAGCGGGCCGGTATTTCCGCCGAGTGGATCGAGGCCGCGCAGAACTCCCCGGTGTACCGGCTGATCGTGGACTACCAACTGGCGCTGCCGCTGCACCCGGAGTACCGGACCATGCCGATGGTCTGGTACGTGCCGCCGCTGTCGCCCGTGGTGGACGTGCTGAGCGAGACCGGCCACGACGGCGAGGCCGTGGGCAACCTCTTCGGCGCCATCGACGCGTTGCGCATCCCGGTGGAGTACCTGGCCGAGCTGTTCACCGCCGGCGACGTGGGTCCGGTGCGGGCCTCGTTGCAGCGGCTCGCCGCGATGCGCTCCCACATGCGCAAGGTCAACCTCGGCGAGGACGTGGACGACTCGATCGCCGCGTCCGTGCGGCTCGCGCCCGGCGAGATCGAGTCCATGTACCGGCTGCTGGCCATCGCCAAGTACGAGGACCGGTACGTGATCCCGGCCGGCGCGGGGTCCGACGCGCACCGGCTGGAGGCCCTGACCACCGGGTGCAGCCTGGACGGCGACGGCGGCCCCGGCATGACCGCGTTCGACGTGATGGCCGAGAAGTTCCAGCTGGTCGACACCAACGGCGCGGCCCCGACCGACAAGGCCAAGCGGATCAACCTGCTGGACTGGGACGGGGTCAGCACCTCCGGCCTGTTCCCCACCACCAACGGCGGGGGAGCCGCGCACGAGCCGGAGGCGATCGGGTGAAGCGCAAGGCCCCCGAACCGTCCGAAAGGGACAGTCGGCTGGTGTGGCGGATCGCCGCGCTGCTGATCGACTACCCGACCGAGGCGGTGACCGCGATGCTGACCGACCTGCGCGCGGTGGCGATGTCGCTGCCCTCGCCCGGTCTGCTGTCGTTCATCGACCACGCGCTCGCGTCGGACGCGGGTGCGCTCGCCCAGCACTACGTCGAGACCTTCGACCTGCGCAAGCGCAACTGCCTGCACCTGTCGTACTACGCCTACGGCGACACCCGGAAGCGCGGGATGGCGTTGCTGCGGTTCAAGCACGCCTACCGCGCGGCCGGTGTCGAGCTGGGCGAGCACGAACTGCCCGACCACCTCGCGGTCGTGCTGGAGTTCGCCGCGACCACCGACCCCGACGCCGGCCGGCGGCTGCTGGTCGAGCACCGCCCGGTGCTGGAGCTGATCCGGTTGTCCCTGGCCGACAGCGGGTCGCCGTACCTGGGGGTGCTGGACGCGGTGTGCGCCACGCTGCCGGAGATCAGCGCGGCCGACCGGCGCAAGATCGCGGCTTTGGCCGCCGAGGGTCCGCCCGAGGAGGACGTGGGGTTGGAACCGTTCGCGATGGACCCCGCCCTGCACGCGGAGTCGGGAGGACGACGATGAGCACGTTGCTGTGGCTGGCCCTGCCCTACATCGCGCTGACCTCGTTCCTGGTCGGGCACGTCTGGCGGTACCGGCACGACCAGTTCGGCTGGACCACCCGGTCCTCGCAGATGCACGAGAGCAGGTTGCTGCGCCTGGGCAGCCCGTTGTTCCACTTCGGACTGCTGGCCGTGATCGGCGGTCACGCGCTGGGTCTGCTGGTGCCGAAGAGCTGGACGGAGTTCTTCGGGATCACCGAGGGCATGTACCACCTGGTGTCGGTGACCGCCGGGACACTGGCCGGCACGGCCACCGTGGCGGGCGTGGCGATCCTGTTGTACCGCCGGTTCACCGTGTCCGCGGTGCGCAAGGCCACCACGCGGGGCGACAAGGTCATGTACGTGCTGCTCGCGGCGGCGATCATCACCGGGATGGTCAACACCGTGGGGGAGAACCTGATCGGCGGCGGCTACGACTACCGGTCGTCGGTGTCGGTGTGGTTCCGGGGCCTGTTCACGTTCTCGGCGCAGCCGGAGCTGATGGCCGGTGTGCCGCTGAGCTTCCAGGTGCACAACGTGATCGTGTTCGTGCTGCTGGGCATCTGGCCGTACACGCGCCTGGTGCACGTCTTCAGCGCCCCACTCGGCTACCTCGTGCGCCCGTACGTGGTCTACCGCAGCCGCGACCCCCAACGCCCCGACGCCAACCGCTACGCCCGCGCGTGGGGCGACCAGCACGAGTAGCCTTCGGAGGTTTCACCCGTCGCGGTCGGTCTTCGCGGTCTTCGGCCGGCGCAACGGGTCGATCATCTGGCCCCACCAGCCCGCGGGGACGGGCCGGTCGGCGCCGTAGCGCGCGGGGTAGCGGTCGGGCAGGTGGAAGGTGCCGAACAGCCGGTCCCAGAGCGGGAGGACACCCGCGTAGTTGCGGTTGATCGCTTCGGGCTCGGCGGCGTGGTGCCAGTGGTGGAACTCCGGGGTCGCCCACCAGCGCGACAGCCGGGGCAGCCGCCAGGAGACGTTGGCGTGCGTCAACACCGCACTGAGCGTGACGACCACGGTCAGGAGGCTCGCGCCGGCCTCGGTCAGGCCGAACAGCAGAGCCGGTACCGCGCGGAGCAGCCCGTCGATGATGCCGGGCAGGGGGTGCACCCGCGCGCCGGCGAGCCAGTCGAGCTGCTCGCTGGAGTGGTGGATGCGGTGGAACCGCCACAGGAACGGGACTTCGTGCTGCATCCGGTGCCCGAGGTAGTTGACGAAGTCGAACACCACGAGCATGACCACGCTCTGCCCGAACGGCCCCAGGCTGTCGATCCACTGCGCGGCCGGGGTGATCTCGGGGATCACCGGCCGCAGCAGCGTCATGGGGATCGCGGTCAGCAGGGCAACCAGCGCCAGGCTCACCACGAGATGGATGATGTCCGTAGCAAACCCGAACCGAAACACCTTCTGAGACCGCCGCCGCGGCCACAACCGCTCGACCGGCGTCAACACCGCCAGGCTGGCAAGCGCGAGGTAGGCCAACGGATTGGACACCGCAATCCCCACCCCGACCACGACGACGGCCAGCACCAGCCGCGACACCGTCTCCCTGGGCGGGTCGATCCGCACGGGAACCGTAGGCGCATCAGCCTGCGACGACGATCCGGGAACCGGCTCGGTGGACATACTCGAACGGTAAGCGACCCCGAGCCGACCGAATTGCTCCAAACGGAAGGCAACTTCCCCCGCCCCCACCACTCGGCCACTCCCCGCTCAGCCCAGCCCGGAGTACTGGCGGCCGTCGACCAGACCCGGCGGCACCACGGTCTCCTCGGCGTCGTCGGCGAAGAGCGGCCCGGCGGGAAGCAGCACCGCACGTACAACTCCACCTGCGCCCGCCGACCGCCAATGAACCGAGTTCACGGTCGGCACACCACGCGAAGAACAACTCGCACCGGTCGCGCCATGAGCGGACGTCACTGCTCAGTGCAGTTGCCTCCATCGCAGCAAGGCGACACGGCTCAGACACCTTGGTGGGCGAGAAGGATCCGACGCGCCGGTCGACGGCGGGCCGCCAAGACACGGTGGCCTAGGCTGTCGTTCCACGCTCCGAGGCTGTCCATGTCGTGCGTTGCCGCAACGGGGCGTGCTCTGGTCCGCTCGAGCAGGTCGGCATCAGGCGGCGGTTCGCCGGCGAACGGTGCGCTCCAGGATCCCGAGGGTCGCCTTGAGAGCGGACTCGGGGACCACTGGGAAGGTGAGGCGTTGCCTCCACTCCTCAGCGATCTCCGACCAGTCGTAGTAGGACGTGACGCGGGTGCCACCCTCGGCCGGCTCCAGCCGGTAACCGTAGATGTGGCGGGCATGGGGTCGGACCCTGCCCTCGACGGTCCAGGCGATCTCCTCGTCCGGGACGAGCTTGGTGATGACGACCTCGGCGTCGTACTTGCCGAGGGGAACGTCCCCGAGGGCGTCCCGGTCCATGTGGACCAGAAACCGGTCGCCGGGTTGTTCGACCGGTTGTCCTTCGGCGTCCATGAGCATCCCCGACGCGTCGATGTCCACGTGCCCCTTCGGGTCGGTCAGGACCGCGAAGACGGCGCCGGCGGGGGCGGCGATGAACCGGGACACCTCGATCCGCTCGGTGTCGCCGCCCGCGGGCGGCGTTTCCGCGGTGGCGGTCAGGACCGCGCGACCAAGGGTGTGCGAGGACATGACGAACCCGAGGAAAGCCGGGGTGGCGTCGGCCGGGACGCCGAGGGACGCGACGTCGAGGGCGTGCACCACGACGACTGGGACCACCCACCCCGCGCCCTCGTCGAGCAATCGGATGCTCTCCGAGCAGGTCTACACACACCTGCGGGACGCGATCTTGCGCGGGAGCTACTCCCCTGGCGAGGCCCTCAGACCACAGGACCTCGCCAAAGAACGAGGGGTGAGCCTGGCTGTCGTGCGCGAGGCGCTCGTGCAGGTGGTTGGTGAGGGGCTCGCCGTCCGGCTGCCCAACCGCGGCTTCGCGGTCCCGGCCTTCTCCGACCGTCGCTGGCAGGAGATCGCGGAGGCTCGCCGGACCGTCGAACCGCTCGTGCTGCGCATGTCCATCGAGCGTGGCGACCTCGACTGGGAAGCCCGCGTGCGAGCCGCCCACCACCGGCTGGCCCGCACCCCGGCATTCGCCCCCGGCGAGGGCGAGTACTACAGCAGCGAATGGTCCGAAGCCCACCGGATCTTCCACCGCACGCTGCTGGAGGGGTGCGGCAACCCGGTTCTCTTGGAGACCTTCGACCGGATGTGGACCGCGAGCGACCTGGCCCGCCGCTGGTCGGCACACCACACGCCCGACCGCGACCACCTCGGCGAGCACAGCCGGCTGGAGCAGGCGGCCTTGGCACGCGACGCCGACGCCGCGGCCCAGGCTCTGACCGAACACCTCACCCTGACCGCGGCCGGACTGACCCTCCGCGCCCGAGACGAGCCCACGCGGCGAGCCTGACCCGCCGAAGATCGACACGCGCACTCACTTGGATGGTGTGACCGATCAGCGGCATGAGCGGACGTTCGGTTGATCTCGAACTGGTGTTGTCCGCAGTTGTGCGTTGTAGCGGGCTGTGCTGGTGGGTTGTGGTGGCGGCCAAGTGGAGGCTGTCGAGGTGTGGGGTGCGTGTTGACCCGTTCTGAAGACGACCGCACATCGCGTCCGTTGAGGCAGTTCGGTGTCGCGATGAGCGGTTCGGTGCTCAACCAGGCCGGGCGGGACCTCACATTCCAGGCCGCCCCGCCGGTGGTGCCACGGATGGAGTCGGTGTCCGCGACCGCGGGCGTCGGTCGGGTTCCAACCGGTTCGGCCGTGTTCGTGGGCCGGTCGGGCGAGTTGGCGCGGTTGGAGGCCGCCGTAGCACGGTCGGGTGGTCGGGCGGTGGTGGCGGCTGTGCACGGCCTCGGCGGCGTGGGCAAGTCCACGTTGGCGGCCAGGTTCGCCGAGCTGCACGGCGACCGGTTCTCGCCGGTGTGGTGGGTGACAGCGGATTCGCCGTCGGCGATCGAGACTGGGCTGGCGGAGTTCGCCGCCGCAGTGGCACCGGAGGCGGTCGTGTTGCCGTTGGAGCAGCGGGTGGAGTTGGGTGTGCGGTGGCTGGCCACCCATGATGATTGGCTGCTGCTGCTGGACAACGTCACCACCCCTGAGGACCTTGCGGGGTTGTTGAGTCGGGTGCGGACGGGAACGGTGGTGGTCACCAGCCGTCGGGGTTCGGGGTGGCGGGGCGTGGAAACGGTGCCGCTGGACGTGCTCCCGGAGCGGGAGGCGGCGGAGTTGCTCACCCGAATCGTGAGAGCGGAGTGGCGCGACGCCGATCTGGACGGAGTCGACAGGCTGTGCGCGGAGCTGGGATGGCTGCCGTTGGCGGTCGAGCAGGCCGCCGCATACGTTGCTCAGACCCGAATCACCCCCACCGTCTACTTGGAGCGGCTGCGGGAGTATCCGGCCAGGATGTTCACCGCGACGGCGGAGGGCGGTGACGCGCAACGGACGATGGCGCGGGTCTGGCGCGTCACCCTCGACCACCTCACCGACACCCCCACCGCAGGGCAGTTGCTGCGACAGTTGGCCTGGTACGCGCCCGACGGCATCCCCCGCGCCCTGCTGGACGCAGGCGGGTTGGTCGGGGAGCTCGAACTGTCGCAGGCGTTGGGACGCCTGGTGGCCTACAACATGATCACCCTCACCGCGGACATGGTGGTCGTGCACCGGCTGGTCCAGGCGGTCACCCGCACCCCCGACCCCACCGACCCCCACCGGCAGCCCGACGACATCGCCGCCGCCCGTGACACCGCCACCACCACCCTGACCACCGCCCTTGCCGGGCACCCGGACGATCCTGCCGCATGGCCCACCTACCGGATGGTCCTGCCCCACGCCCGAACCCTGTTCGACCACACCACACCCGACACCGACACCGTCCACACCAGCCGGCTCTTCAACAATCTGGGCTCTTACCTCGACGGCCAAGGCGACGTCGGCACCGCCATCGCCTACCTGGTCCGAGCCACAGACAGCCACCAACGTCTCCACGGCCCCGATCACCCCGACACGCTGACCTCCCGCAACAACCTGGCCGGCGCCTACCGGGCAGCGGGTGACCTGGGTCGGGCGATCCCGCTGCTGGGGGCCACGCTCACCGACCGGCAACGGGTACTCGGTTCCGACCACCCGGACACGCTGACCTCGCGCAACAACCTGGCCTACGCCTACCGGGACGCGGGTGATCCGGACCGGGCGATGCCCCTGCTCGAGACCACCCTCACCGACACCGAACGGGTGCTGGGCCTCGACCACCCGGAGACGCTGACCTCGCGCAACAACCTGGCTGTCGCCTACTGGGACGTGGGTGATCAGGATCGGGCGATCCCGCTGTTCGAAGTCAACCTCACCGACTTGGAGCGGGTGCTGGGCCTCGACCACCCGGACACGCTGTCCTCGCGCAACAACCTGGCCCACGCCTATCAGGCGGCTGGTGACCTGGATCGCGCGATTCCGCTGTTCGAGGCCACGCTCACCGACCGGCGACGAGTACTCGGCTCCGACCACCCGGACACGCTGACCTCGCGCAACAACCTGGCCTACGCCTATCAGGCGGCTGGTGACGTGGATCGCGCGATTCCGCTGCACGAGGCCACGCTCACCGACCGGCAACGGGTGCTGGGCCTCCACCACCCGGACACGCTGCAATCCCGCAACAACTTGGCCGCTGCCTACCAGGCGGCGAGGGACTTGGATCGCGCGATTCCGCTGTACGAAGCCACCCTCACCGACTCTGAACGGGTGCTCGGCCCGAACCACCCGACGACCAACACGATCCGGTCAAACCTCAAATCGGCAAGATCAACCTGATCTCGTTCCCGGCCGGTGTCCCACAGCAGCGATGACCACGCCGAACGTCCTGACATCGGCATGTCAGCGCGTTCCTGGTGCCCGCTCGGTGCGTGTTGGCGTGGCAGGGCTTGGCCGGCTTCAGCGGGAGGCGGCGCGTGCGTGTCTTTCGGCGGCGCGGAGGATGTCGTTGCCGAGTTGTTCGAGGAATTGGGCGGCGGTGGCGAGTCGGGTTCCGACGGTGGTGTCAGGGCCGAAGACGTCGGCGCCGCGCAGCACGGTGGTGGCTAGTCGCTGGTTGGCGCGGGCACCGGCCACCGCGGAGCGGACGCCCGCGTTCTCGTCGAGGGAGTACCGGTGGCGGCGGCTGGTGCCGTCCCGGTCGCGGCGGATCAGGCCGTGCTGGTGCAGCAGGGCGACCGCGTGCGAGATGGTCGCCGCGCTGACCCGCAGGTGGTGTGCCAGTTCGACGGCCGTGTGGCTGCCGGTCTCGGAGGTGAACAGGCAGGCCATCACGCCGGCGGCGGTGCGCGGCAGACCGGTCTCGACGAGGGCCGCGGTGAGTTCGGTGCGGAACGCGGTCGTCGCGGCGGGGTCGGGGCCGACGTGCTCGCCGGTCTCGTGTGTCGCGGGCGGGCGCGGTCGACGTCGGGCACGGTGGGTGGTCGCGAGCTGCGCCAACTCGGCGCGGTAGCGGCCCGGCCCGCCGTTGCGCGCGACCTCGCGGCTCACGGTCGAGGCGGGACGGCCGAGGCCGCGGGCGATCTCGGCGTAGTCCAGGTCCCGCGCCAGCCCTTCGGCGATCCGTTGCCGGTCGGCGCTGGTCAGCCTCCGTCCTGGCATCCGGTCGGTTCCTCCGCTTCGGTTCGTGGTGAGGCCAGTATGCGTGCGGCTTGTCGATCTTTGCAACGCGCTGCCGTGCGCGCGCGCATTAAGCGGCAACGTCATTGCAATGACTCCAACCCCGGTGAGCTGCGTGAACAGCGTCGATCAAAGGTAGTTCCGTTGACTGGATTTCTGTCGCGTTCTTAATGTTCCTGGCCGGCGAGGACAGTTGTCCATCACGTGTGGGGGTTTCGGATGAGGGCGCGAGGCATCAATTACGACACCGGCTTCACCCCTGGCGGGCGGTGTTCGCGGCCCGTTTTCGACGAAGAGGCGGTGCGACGGGAGATCCGCGTCATCGCCGAGGAGTTGCACTGCGACGCGGTGCGGATCACCGGCGGCGACCCCGAACGGTTGGTCGTCGCGGCCCGGCACGCCTCCGACGCCGGGCTGGAGGTCTGGTTCTCCCCGTTCCCCTGCGAACTGCCAGCCAAGGAGTTGGTGCCGTACTTCGCCGACTGCGCGGACCGCGCCCAGGAGGTGGGGGCCGAGGTGTTCGTCGCCGGCTGCGAGCTGAGCCTGTTCACGCCCGGTTTCTTCCCGGGGCACGACACCTTCGCCAGGATCGACGGCCTCATGGGCGAGACCCCCGACGCCGCGGCGAAGGTCGCCGAGGTCACCGCGAAGCTGAACCCCTTGCTGGCCGACATCGCAGCAGCCGTGCGCACCCGGTACGACGGCAGGATCACCTACGCCTCCGGGACATGGGAACAGATCGACTGGACGCCCTTTGACATCGTCAGCGCCGACGCCTACGGCGACCCAGGGGAGGCCTTCCGCCAAGGCCTGCGGACCTACCACCGCCACGGAAAGCCTCTCGCGGCAACCGAGTTCGGCTGCTGCACCTACCGCGGCGCCGCCGCGCTCGGCGGCGTGGGCTGGCTCGGCGTGGTCGACCACGCCGCCGACCCGCCCCACGTCATCGGCGACCACGTCCGCGACGAGGAGGAACAGGCCCGCCACTTGCGCGAGATGATGGCCATGTTCGAAGAGGAGGGCGTGGACACCGCCTTCTGGTTCACCTTCGCCGGCTACGAGTACCCCCACCACCCCAACCCGCACTTCGACCTCGACCTGGCCTCCTACGGCGTCTGCAAACTGATGCCCGACGGCAACCTCGCCCCCAAGCAGTCCTTCCACGCCATGTCCGAGATCTACCAATCCCACCGCCCACAGCCCTAGCCGGCAGACCGCGCGGCATCGACCCTCATCAGGTGGTTGGGGGCGGACTCATGCTCGATCAGCGACATGGCAGTGCGTTCCCGCGTGGGAGAGTTGCCGTCATGGCAGCTGAGGTGACGCCGGGACACGAGGTCGTGCTCGAGACGGATCGCCTGCTGCTCAGACCCTGGCGGGTGGCCGAGTTCACCACGAGACGGCTCTGACCCTCGGGTGTGGCATTGAGGGCGGCTCGGCAGTCCGTGCTGACTGCTTTGAGCGGCGGCCGGCTTCGGCGCGGTTCAGCGCGGTGATCGGTGCTCGAGTCTTCTGTTTCGACCATCCAGCCGGAGGAATTCTCGACATGCCCACGAAGGAAACCGACGACCCCAAGGTGAACCTGGGCAGTCGCTTTCACCGGCTCTTCGGCGCGACGCTCGTGTCGGCCATCGGGACCGGCATGCACGCCGCCGCGTTGCCGCTGCTGGCCTTGCAGAGCACCAGCAGCCCGCTGGCGTTGAGCTTCGTCGTCATGGCCGCCGAGATTCCCTGGGTGCTGCTCTCGCTGCACGCCGGTGTCGTGGTGGACCGGCTGGACCGCCGACGGGTGATGGTGTGGGCGGACCTGGGCCGGTTCGTCGTCCTGGTCGGTCTCGCGGTGCTGATCCTGACCGCGCAGGTGAATCTGCTGTGGCTGGTGGTCGCGGCGTTCCTGCTGGGGGTCGGCCAAGTCTTCTTCGACCTCGCCGCCCAGTCGGTCATCCCCGACTTCGTGTCGCGGGATCCGCGGAGCCTGGCGACGGCGAACGGGCGGATCGTCGCGGCCGAGAGCAACGGTGAGGACTTCGTGGGGCCTCCGGTCGGCTCCGCCCTGTTCGGCGTGGGGAGCGTCCTGCCGTTCGCCGGCAACGCTCTCTCGTTCGCCGCCAGCGGCCTGTTGATCCTCTCGATCCGGACGGACGCCAAGCCGAAGGAGGTGCCCGCAGGCACCCGCAAGAGCGTGCGGAGCGACATCGTCGAGGGCACGCGGTGGTTGTTCGGGAACCGAACCCTGCGGGCGCTGGCCACTGTTTCCTGCCTCGGCAACGTCGCGGCCACCGCTCAGTTCGCGATGCTCGCGCTGCTGGCGAAGGAGGTCCTCGGGCTTCCGGATTTCGGTTTCGGTTTGTTGCTGACGGCCACCGCGGTCGGCGCGACGGTCGGGGGACTGGCCGCCACGGCCGCCGCCAAGCGGATCGGTCCCGGCGGCGTGATGCTCGCGGGCAAAGCCGGGGTGGGCGCGGCCATCCTGGTTCTGGGGCTTGTCGCAAACGCGTGGGTCGCGGGCGCGATGATGATCGTCACCGGTGCCCTGATGACCGCGGAAAAGGTCGTGGTGAGCACATTGCGCCAGCAGATCGTGCCTGATGGGCTCTTGGGGAGGGTGCTCTCGTCGAGCAGGCTGGTGGTGATGGTGGGAGGACCGGTCGGTGCGGCACTCGGCGGCGTTCTCGCCACGTTGTTCGCCGTCCAGGTCGCGTATGTCGCCGCCGGTGCTTTTCTGATCTTGGTGGCGCTGGCATTTTATCCCGTGCTGAACAACCGCGCCCTGGCGAGCGCTACGGGCGGATCAGCCGGGTAGGCACGAAAATCTGCGGCCCGATACAACACGGTCACGCCCCGGGTCTGCTTCGGCCGGCGGAGGTGGTGGGGAGCGGTTACGTTGCGATTGGCCTGCGGAGGTGAGTGTGGTGGGTGGCTCCCGGTGGTGGCGTGTCGTCGTGTTGTCCGTCGCGGTCGTGGTGGCGGGCTGTGGCGGGGGTGGCGGGTCGACCGGTGGCGAGTCGGCCCCGGCAACCGGTGCGGAGTCCAGTTCGGCCACCACCAGTCCGTCGCGGGCCGATGCCGCTACCGCGGATCTGGCGGTGCGGGCCACTTTGGCGCAGGCCGATGTGGGTCCGCAGTGGACGGTGTACTCGCCCGCGAAGGAGAGCGACCCCGTGCCGGCCGACGGCTGTGACGCCGGCACGCCGTACGCGCGGCTTCCAGTCGGGGCTCGCTACACGGGGCCGCAACTGCAACGCACCGGCAGCGAGCGGTTCGTCGGCACGAATTCCTCCGTGTTCCCCGACGACGCGGCGGCCGTGGAGTGGGTGGAGGCGCGCAAGGCGCCGACGCACGTCGAGTGCCGGCGCTCGCGGCTGGAGAAGGAGGTCGCGGCGGGGGACGCGCGGAACACGATCGTCGTGGTCGAGACCGACCCGAAGGGCGCGGGCGAGGGCGTGCAGGAGTACGTCCGCTACCAGTTGCACGTGGACGCCGGCTCCGGGCCGCAAGGGACCGGTGTCACCTTCACGCGGGCGACCTACCGCGTGGGCCGCGCGGTGATCGTCGTGTCGATCGACCAGAGGCCGGGACCGAACGACCCGGCCGACCTCGAAGCGACCATGACCACGGAACTGAGCCAGGCGTTGGAGAAGGTGTTCGCGAGGACACCGGGATGACGCTGACCGGCCGGCCGCAGACTGGAGGCGCTCACCGGAGAGCCGGGCACCGGTGCCGTCCCCGGGCCGTTCAGCCCGGACCCCCTGCTCACCCTCGTGCCGGCCATCGCCGGCGCGTGGACACCGACCAGCATCGCGGCGATCCCCGGCATCGCCGCTGATCAGCTGTGGTCGGCTTGTCGGAGGCGGGCTGTTCGACGACGCTTGGCGATGTGCTGGCCGGCTGTCGCAGGGCTGCTGCGGGTTGGTGACGAAGCCGGCCACGCGGTGTCGTCGATGGCGAGCCACGGCGCGACGGCCACGGTCGAGGGTGTGAGCCCGGTGAACGCCTTGACCTCGCGGTGGAGGTGGGACTGGTCGGCGTAGCCGCTCTCGGCGGCGACGCCGGCGGCGGCGTGACCCGCCGCGAGGAGGTGGGCGGCGTGGTCGAACCGCACCAGTCGGGTGGCGCGTTTGGGGCTGACTCCGAGCTGGGACCGGAAGCGGGACCACAGGCGCTTGCGGTTCCAGCCGACCTCGCCCGCCAGGCTTTCGACCTGGACCAGCCCTCGGCTGGTGACCGTCCGCCGCCAGGTGCGGGCGACCTCCGGATCGACCGGCGAGCGGGCGCGCAGCCGCCGGCCCACGACCTCGGCCGCGATCGTGAACCGTTCGTCCCACAGGTCGGGGCGCTGTTCGGCAAGGGCGTTCTCGCTCATGTGAGGATGGTGCACGGCCGCCGACCACCGGTCTTGGACAAATGTCGTCGCGCGATCGACGTCGTGGGGCTCAGCCATCGCGTGTGCCGACAAACGGATCGATCCGAGGCCGGCAATTGTTAGCGCGCACCCGGGAACGCCAACCGGTAAGTTGCTCCGTCCAGGGCGCCGGTGGCGCCGTCCGCTTGCTAAAGAAAGTCTGCAAAACTTTAGCGGATGCCGGCGCGCGAAACAGTTGCGTTACTGCTTGACCGACGGTGTTCCATCGTTCACAGTCAGGTGGCACGACCGCCGCGCGCGTGGCCGTGATTGCCGCGCACCCAAATACGCCTCCTTTGCGGGAGGCCATTCCAGGGCTGGATGTTATCGCTAACACTACAGTGTTCGATCCGAAGGACATGTGATGGAGCATTCGATACGAGCGGTCATTCGGACGACGCCCACGCGGCGGCCGAGAACAACGACGTTGCTGCTCGTCGCAGGACTCATCGCCACCATGATGGCGGCGTTCAACGGCTTCGCCCATGCGGCGGGCACGACGTTGGCCACCGCCGCGGCCGAGAAGGGCCGGTACTTCGGCACGGCCGTCGCCGCGGGCAGGTTGGGTGATTCGACCTACAGCGGGATCCTCAGCCGTGAGTTCAA
>NZ_JBBEGC010000019.1:58119-89127 GCF_037401995.1 Saccharothrix sp. CCNWYY140 | reverse complement strand
CAGGCCATACGGGGATGACACAAGCAAGAAGCCCAAGTTGCGCTGTGTCCTCCTCGGTGGACTGCCGCTTGCCGGCTTCGCCGAAGAGCACGCGCTGCGCGCGAAGGGTGGGGGTGTTCCTAGGCCTTGACGACGAAGGGGGCTACTGAGGACAGCTTCTCGCAGGTTTCCTCGAACTCTCGTTCTGGCGTGGAGTCCGCGACGATGCCTGCGCCTGCCCGGAGCCAGGCTCGGTCGGATTCCTGGTAGACCGCGCGCAGTACCAGGGCCGCGTCCAGGGAACCGTCGTGACCGGCGGTGATCACTGCGCCCGAGTACAAGCCCCGCGTCTCGTCCATGCGGGAGATGGCGTCCAAGGACTCGCGCTTGGGGATGCCCGATGCCGTTACTGCCGGGAACACGGCCTCCAGGGCGTCCCATGCCGTGCGGCCAGGGGCGAGGTCGCCGTTGACCAAGGACGCCAAGTGCTGCACGCTGCCGCGCTCCTTGATGCCCATGAAGTCACCCACCCGCACCGAGTCGGGTGTGCAGATCCGGCGCAGCTCCTCCTGCGCGGTGCGGACGGAGACGGCGTGTTCGAAGACTTCCTTCGGGTCGGTTTCCAACTCGGTGCGGGCTGCCGCGTCGATTTCCGCGCCTCGGCCGAACGCCCTGGTGCCGGCCAGGGGCTGGGTTACCACCCTGCCCTCGGCGTCCACGGACACGATGATCTCCGGGCTGAAGCCGGCCGCCTCCGCGCCGTCCAGGCGCAGTACGAACGAACGTGCCGGGGTGTTGCCGCGGCGGCCCAGTTCGTAGGTGGCGACGATGTCGACGGGGAACGGGATGCGCACCGAACGAGACAGGATGACCTTTTGGTACTGGCCCTGTCGGATTTCCTTGACCGCCTGGGCCACCCGCTCGCGGTAGCTGGCGCCGTCTGCTCGGATGTCGACGGGGGCGGCCTCGGTGGTGTTGGCGCCGAAGTCGTTGCGCAGGACCTCGCGCACTCGGTCCAGTTCACGGGTGTCGATCGAGCGGACCGTTGCCTTGCCGTTGGCGAGGGTGACCTCCGTGCGGGGCACGATCAGGCGCACGATCTCGCCGACCGGCACGTCCGCGCCGCGCAGGGCGAGGCCCGGGACCAGGCCGGAGAACCCGAAGTCCACTCGACCGTAGGCACGCCAACCCGGGATGCCCAACCCGGCGAGCGCCTCGCCCAACGCCTGACCCGGCGAACCCGTCCAGGACCGTTCGACCTGCTCACCGCCGTGGACGACCCGCACGTGGCCGGCGTCCAGGGTCACCGTCGCCAGCGCGCCGCCCGCGAAGGTCCAGGCGCCCCCGCGCTCGTAGACCACGTAGTCGTCGAACCCGGACCGCGCCAGCCGCGCGACCAGTTCCAGCGGATCAGCCGACCCCGTCGCGATCTCTTCCAGGTCGTACTCGGTCACACCCAACTCCTCGGTCTCGGCACGCTGTCGCGGCAAGGCAACCCTAACCTAACTTAGGTTCGCCTGGGTTGAGCTGTTCGGCGGATCGACCGCCGGATGGATCACACTTGACGCGAGCCCCGCCGACGCTTAACGCGGTCCACAGTGGACCGACGCCGGACGGGCCTGTTCCGCCTGAGCAGCACCACCGTGCTCACGGTCAGGTTGACGAGCGTGCTCAGCTGCAGCGCGATCTCGAGAACTTGCTGGAACATCTCCGGTCACATCCTTCATCCGAGTGGCGATGCACCTTGTGTAGGACGGGCCGGTAGCGTTCGGTGACGGCCTTGAACGTTCGGTGAACACCCGCCTCCCGACCGCCGGGTTCGACGTTCGTTCGGCGTTCGGGTGCGAACGACGGAGAGGGGAACGCGCGGTGGCAGGCAGGCTCGACCCGGTCGACCCCGGAGCGCCGGCCGAACTGCGGGTGCTCGCGGAACGGCTGCGGACCGCGATGACCGATGCGGAGTACCGGGTGTCGCGGGTCTTCGCCGCCGACGCCGGTGTCTCCCCCGCCACCCTGTCCGACGCGCTCGGCGGCTCGAAGACGCCCAGCTGGGACACCGTCACCAAGCTCCTCAAAGCCTGCGACATCCCGCCGGACACGCGCTGGAAGCGGATGTGGGAGGCCGCCCAGCGGGCCGAACGCGAGTGGCGCGGGACGACCACCGCCGAGCCGGTCGAGGTCCGCCGACCCGGTGCGCTGTCGATCCGCCCACCGATCGGCGGACTACCTGCGCACGTGCGCGGCCGGGACGACGTGCTCGACCACATCTCGGCCCTGGTGGCCGAACCGCAGCCGGTCGTGCAGGTGCTGCACGGCCTGGGCGGCTGCGGCAAGACCACCATCGCGCTGGAGGTCGCTCGCCGCGCCGACTGCCCGGTCTTCTGGATCTCGGCGTCCCAACGCGGCGGGCTCGTCGAAGGCCTCAAGCAGGTCGCCCACGAGATCGGCGTGCCCGACGACCAGGTCGAACGCGCGTGGGCGGGGTTCGGCAGCGCCACGGACCTGCTCTGGCGACACCTCGACGCGGCACCGCACCCTTGGCTCCTGGTGGTGGACAACGCCGACGAGCCCCACCTGCTCGCCTCCGCGGGCGGCGTGCCCGGCGACGGCACCGGCTGGGTGCGACCCAGTCACCGGGGCACCACGGTCGTGACCTCGAGGGTCGGGGCGCGCGAGGTGTGGGGCAGCCAGGCCCGCTTGCACCACGTGGACGTCCTGGGCGAGGAAGACGCGGCGGACGTGCTGATCGACCTCGCCGGTCACGCAGGTGGCCGCGGCGCGGCACGGGCACTCGCCGAACGCCTCGGCGGCCTGCCACTGGCACTGCGCTCGGCCGGCACGTACCTCGGCCGCACGTCCCGCGGCGGCGGCCTGCTGCGCCGAGAGTCCGGCCGCCCGGCCCGTGCCGCTACCTTCGACGCCTACCGCCAGGCACTCGGCGACTCGGCCCTGGACCTGCTGGACGAGGGCGTACCCCACCTGAACGACGTCGAACGCCTCGAACAGCGGCACCGCGGTCTGGTCAGCCGCACGTGGGAGATGGGCCTGGACCTGCTGGAGGCGCAGGGGTACGTGCACGCCAGGGCGTTGATGCGCCTGATGTCGTGCTTCGCCTCCGCCCCACTGCCCGCCGACTTGCTGGACGAGGCCGTCCTCGCGGAGGCCGCCGGCCGCGCCGTCGTGCTCGACGACGTGGGACTGTCGCTGGAGGCACTGGTCGAGCAGGCCATGCTGGTGGTGACCGAGGTAGATGGCCTGACCGGCACCCCCGACCACGTCGGCGATTCACCCCTGGTCTGCCTGCTCGGCCACCGGCTCGTACTGGAGGCCGTGTCCAGCCGCTTGCGCGCGTTACCCGCCGCCGAACAGGCACCGACTTGGCGCGCGGCAGCCCGCCTGATCGCCCGAGCCGCCACACCCGCGCCGGAGGAAGCCGAGAACTGGCCGTGGTGGCGCCTGCTGCTACCCCACGTGGCCGCCCTCGTTGCGCAGGTGCCCGACGACGCCCCGGTGTTCCGGGAGGTGCTCGACTGCGCCCTCCGCGGCTTCGCCTACATGTCGTTCTCCGGCTACTGGGCCGACGCCAAGCGGTACTCGCAGGTGGTGCTGTCGCGGGCGCGCGTGCTCCCCGAGGACGATCCCCTGCTCCTGTCCACCCGACACCGCGCCGTGTTGACGAGCGAGTGGACCACTGAGAACCACGCGGAGTTCCGCCGGATCCTCGACGCCCAGACCCGGGTTCTCGGCGCCGACCACCCGGAGACCCTCATCACCCACCACAACGCCGCGGTGTTGCTCGGCAACCTCGAAGGCCATGCCCACGCGGTGGCGGAGATGCACGCGGTTGCTCGAACCCGCACATCGGTGCTCGGTGCGACCAACCCGTACACGCTGGTGTCCCGGGACGAGCTCGTGCGGATGTTGAGCGGTCTCGGCCACCACGAGGAAGCCGAAGCCGAGATCCGCGCGGTGATCGCCGCTTGCCGACGCGAGCGCGGTCACAGCGATCACTACACGCTGACGTGGCAGGCGAGGTTGGCGCGCGAACTGGTCAAGCGCGGCGCGACCGCCGTGGCGCTCGACGAGTTCGAACGGGTCAGGACCGAGCCGATCACGTCCAATTCAGCGCGGGGAGAGGTCGCCGACGTGCTCAAACTGCTCGGTCGGCCCGCTCAGGCCGCGGTCGAGTACCGCGAAGTCCTGCGCCACCTGCGGTCGACCGGCCTCGACCAGGACAACCGCTACCGCAAGACCTTGCGCGCGTACGCGGATTGCCTGGTCGAACAGGGTCTCGGCGACGACGCGATCGCCGCCTACGACGAGGAGATCGCACGGCACGCCCGCTCCGACGAACACCACGCGAAGCTTCGCCTCGACCGGGCCAAGGCGCTGATCAAGGCCAGTCGACAACCAGAAGCCGAGGAAGAGCTCCGGGACCAGCTCGCCGCACCCGCGACCGACGGGGTGGCCGCGGCGGTGCACTGGGTGCTGGCCGACCTGCTGGAGGTCCTGAACCGCCCGGCCGAGGCGCTGGAGTGCTACCGCGCCGGCCTGGAGGTCGAACAGCGGCTGTACGAGCCGAGGCACCGCGACGTCCTGGTGAGCCGTCGGAGGATCATCCGGATGCGGCGCAAGGTGGGCGAGATCGACGCCGCCGGGGCGATCGCCGAGTTCACCGACCTGCTGACGGACTACCTCGATGCCCACGGTCCCACGAGCACGTCGACGGCGTGGCTGCGGGAGGAGTTGGCCGGCGCCCGCCGGGCGGCGGGCGACATCGCCGGCGCCGAGGCGGAACTGCGGGAACTGGTCGACCTCTGCCGGGAGCACCACCAGCCCCACGACCACCTGACCCGACACGTCCTGTGGACGCTCGCGCGCACCTTGATCACCCGAGACCGTTGGGCCGAGGCCTTGCCCGTGCTGGAGGAGTGCCTCGCCGCCGAGCTGGCGGCACTGCCACCCGACGCCTGGGAGCCCTTGCGGACCAGGCGCCGGATCGCGCAGGGCCGGCATGAACTGGGGCTCGCGACCGCTGGGGAGACGGCCGCGGAGTACCGCGCGATCCTGCCCGCCCTGGAGGCACACGAAGGGCCGGACGGCAGCCTGCCCACGAAGATCCGCGAAGCTCTGGCCGAGCTCCAGGCCTGAACGCGGGCGACCGGCACCGACCGGCCCGGAGGACCGTCAGGCCGGGGTGGTGCCGTTGGCCGAGTTGCGGCGGGCGTCGTCGCCGTGGGTGGTTTCCGGGGTGGAGCCCGCCGGGGACGTCGTGGGCTGGGCCGTCCAGTCGGCGGACAGGCGGGTGCGGCGCGGGTTGGCCACCGTGCGACGGGAGTCGAGCTCGTGCATCATGATCCTTTCAACCGAATGGCGCATCCTTTCATTACCTGTCGGCGCTCGTGGCCAAACGATGAGATACGTCACTCGACGAACTGTCGGTGACATGGAGCCGACCGCCTAGAGCCAACGGTGACCGGCCGCGCACACGCCCAGCTGGAACCTGGACCGCACGCCCAGCAGGGACTGGAGCCGGGCGATCTTGCGGTGCACCGTCCGGGTGCTCACGCCCAGTTCCCGCGCGATCGCGCGGTCCGTGGCGCCGGTGGCCAGCAGGGCCATCAGCCGCAGGGTCTCGGCGGTGGGTTCGGCGCCCACCGCCACCACCTCCGGCACCGGGATCAACCGTCCTCGCGGCGGGTGAAGGCGGCGTCGAAGGCTGCTGTCGGCTGGTCGAACAGCAGGCCCCGGATGAACTGCACCGCCTCTTCCGCCCCGCGCAGCCGGTCCATGCCGGCGTCCTCCCACTCCACCGAGATCGGGCCCCGGTAGCCGATCGCGTTCAGCGCCCGGAAGCACTCCTCCCACGGCACGTCACCGTGACCGGTGGACACGAAGTCCCAGCCCCGCCTCGGGTGCGCCCACGGCAGGTGCGACCCGAGCCGACCGTTGCGGCCGTCGAAGCGCTTCTTGGTGTCCTTGCAGTCCACGTGGTAGATCCGGTCGGCGAAGTCCAGGATGAACCCGACCGGGTCCAGGTCCTGCCACACGAAGTGCGACGGGTCCCAGTTCAGGCCGAACGCGGCTCGGTTGCCCACCGCGTCCATCGCGCGCCGGGTGGTCCAGTAGTCGTAGGCGATCTCCGACGGGTGGACCTCGTGCGCGAACCGCACCCCGACCTCGTCGAACACGTCCAGGATCGGGTTCCAGCGCCGCGCGAAGTCCTCGTACCCGTCCTCGATGACCTCGGCGGGCACCGGCGGGAACATCGCCACGTACTTCCAGATCTTCGACCCGGTGAACCCGACGACGGTGTCCACGCCCAGCGCCGCCGCCGCCCGCGCGGTGTCGGCCATCTCCGCCGCCGCCCGCTGCCGCACGCCCTCTGGCGACCCGTCCCCCCACAGCCGCTCGGGCAGGATGGCCTGGTGGCGGAAGTCGATCGGGTCGTCGCACACCGCCTGCCCCACCAGGTGGTTGGAGATGGCGAAGACCTTCAGCCCGTGCCGGTCCAGCTGGGCCAGCTTGGCCTCGACGTACCCCTCCTCCGACACCGCCCGGTCGACCTCGAAGTGGTCCCCGGAACAGGCGATCTCCACCCCGTCGTACCCCCACCCGGCGGCGAGCTTGCAGACCTCCTCGAACGGCAGGTCCGCCCACTGCCCGGTGAACAACGTGATCGGCCGGCTCATCGCTGCGACTCCTTCACAGGCATCCCTTGCAGTTCCAGCAGGAGGTCGCGGACCTCCACCGCCTCGACCCGGTCCCGGTCCACCGGCGCGGAGCACAGCAGCACCGGCCCGTCCTCGTCCCGGTCGGGCAGGCGGCCGTGCGAGCCCCGCACCCACTTCGGGTCCAGCGGCACCACGTTCATGGCGTACCGCAGGCCCACCTTCTTGCGCACCAGGTTCAGCCCCGCCCGCGCCTTGGCGAACCGGTCGGCCGGGTCGAAGAACAGCTCCGCCGGGTCGTAGCCGGGCTTGCGGTGGATGTCCACACCGCGCGCGAAGTCCGGCGCCCGCGCGTCGTCGAGCCAGTAGTAGTAGGTGAACCAGGCGTCCGGCTCGGCCACCGCGACCAGCTCGCCGGACCGCTCGTGGTCCAGCCCCACCGCGCCCTGCCCGGCCCGGTCGTACACCTCGTCCACGCCCGGCAGCTCGGAGAGCACCGCCCTCGCCCGGGGCAGGTCCGCCGGGTCGCGCACATAGACATGCGCGATCTGGTGGTCGGCCACCGCGAACGCCCGGGACGTCCACGGGTCGAGGTACTCCATGCCCGCCTGGGTGTGGACCTCCAGCAGCCCGGCCCGGCGCAACGCCCGGTTGACGTCCACCGGCCGCCGCGCCTCGGTGATCCCGTACTCCGACAGCACGACGATCGTGGCGTCCAACTCCAACAACGGCTTCAGCGCCTTGTCCACATCGGACGCCGCCCGACGAGCTTGCGCGGACGACGGCCCGAACCGCTGGAGGTCGTAGTCCAAGTGCGGCACGTAGACCAGCAGCAGGTCGGGCCGCTCCTCGCGGAAGACCTTCACCGACGCGTTCACGATCCACTCGCTCGACTTCAGCGCCGCCGTCGGCCCCCAGTACTGGAACAGCGGGAACTCCCCCAGCGCCCCGGTCAGCCGGTCGTGCAGCTCCGGCGGCCGGACGTAGCAGTCGGGCGACTTGCGGCCGTCGGCGTGGTAGATCGGGCGCGGGGTCACGGTGATGTCGGTCGACGCGCCCATCGCGTACCACCAGCACACGTTCGCCGCCTTGTACGAGGGCTCGAACCGCCGCGCGGTCTCCCACAGCTTCTCCCCCTGCACCAGGCGGTTGTGCTGCCGCCACAGGTGGACCTCGCCGAGGTCGCGGAAGTACCAGCCGTTGCCGACGATCCCGTGCTGCGCGGGCGTGAGCCCGGTCAGGAAGGTGGCCTGCGCGCTGCACGTCACCGCCGGCAGCACCGTGCCGAGCGACGCCCGGCCGGGCAGGGCGGACAGGTTCGGCATGTGCCGCAACAACCCCGGCGTCAGGCCGACGACGTCGATAACCACCAGCGGCTTCACACCGCCACCCCCGTAGTCAGGTGCTCAGAGGCCCACGCCAGTTCGGCCGCGATGCCCTCGGTCAGGTCGCCCGCGTCGGGCAACACGGTCCACGTGTAGGTCTCGACCTCCACGTGCGCCTCCTCCTCCAGCGCCCCCACGGCCGCGACCAGCACGTCCGTGGTCGACCGCAGGCCCGCGCGGGGCACCGCGTGCAGCGGCACGTGGAAGTGGACCCGCCACGGGTGCTCGCCGGGCAGCCGGTCGAACGCCTCGGGCAGGTCGTCGGCCGCCAGCACGCCGTCCGGCGCGTTCTCCCGGACCTGGTGCAGGTACCGGGGTTCGGCGAAGTCGGCCAGCGCCTCCCGGGCCGCGCGCGGGTCGGGCACCTCCAGCGCGGCGGAGGCCTGCACCTTCACCACCGGCAGCCCGGACGAGCGGATCAGCTCCACCGTCTCGACCGGGTCGGCCCAGGACACCGCGAGGTGGCAGGTGTCCAGGCACAGCCCGATGTGCGCGGGGTCCACGCGGTCGGCCAGCCACCCGACGGCGTCGGCCACGGTGTCCAACACGCACCCGGGTTCGGGTTCGACCGCGAGTCGCACGGGCCGGTCCAGGTCGCGCAGGAACGCGGTCAGCTCGGACAGGGCGGACTCGGCGTGGGCGTCGTCCCAGTCGGTCCACGGCTCCCGCCAGCCCAGCGGCAGCGTCGAAATGCTGCCGTAGGTCGCCGACGCGGGCATCAGGTCGGCCAGGATGGTCGCGCAGTCCTGGGTGTAGGCCAGCCGGCGCGGATCGACCCAGTTCGGCCGGTACACCGCGTGCTTGACCACGGTGTCGTGGAAGTCGCCGTACGGGAACGCGTTGAGCGTGCTCACCGACAGCCCCCGGGCCGTCAGCTCGTCGCGGAAACCCCGCCGCGCCACCGGGTCCGCCGCCAGACCCCGGGCCACGGACGCGGGCAGCCACAGCCCGAGCGGCAGGACGTCCACGCCCAAGCGCTCCCGCACGCCCACGGCGTGCCGGTCGAGCTGGTCGAGGATGCCCGCCAAGTCGTGCGCCGGGTGCACGTTGGTGCAGTAGGCGATCACCGCTCACCCCGCAGCACGGAGTTGCCGGTGCCCGCGTGCACGGCCCCGACTTCCTCGACGTCGAGCAGCAACCGCCCGCTCTGCCCGTAGAACTGCACGGGGTTGTGCCACAGCACCTTGTCCACATCGGACTCGTCGAACCCGGCGGCCAGCATCGCCAACCCGGTCTTGTGCGTCTTCAACGGGTCCGAGCGGCCCCAGTCGGCGGCCGAGTTCACCAGCACGCGGTCGGTGCCGTACTCCTTGAGCAGGGCCACCATCCGGTCCTCGTCCATCTTGGTGTCCGGGTAGATGGAGAACCCCATCCAGCACCCGGAGTCCGCGACGGCCTTGATCGTGGTCTCGTTCAGGTGGTCCACGACGACCTTCTCCACCGGGACACCCGACTCGCGCACCACGTCCAGCGTCCGTTGCGTGCCGGCCTTCTTGTCGCGGTGCGGGGTGTGCACGAGCACGGGGAGTTCGTGCAACAGCGCCAGTTCGAGCTGGCGGGCGAAGGCGTCGTCCTCCTCGGGGGTCATCGAGTCGTAGCCGACCTCGCCGACCGCGACCACGCCGTCCTTGACCAGGTAGCGCGGCAGGACGTCGAGCACCTCGGTGAGGCGGGGGTCGTTGGCCTCCTTGGGGTTGAGCGCGATGGCGCAGTGGTGGGCGATGCCGTACTGAGCCGCGCGGAAGCGCTCCCAGCCCACCAGGCCGTCGAAGTAGTCCACGAACGACCCGACCGACGTGCGCGGCTGGCCCAGCCAGAACGCGGGTTCCACCAGCGCGCGGACGCCGGCGGCGTGCATCGACTCGTAGTCGTCGGTGGTGCGGGAGGTCATGTGGATGTGCGGGTCGAAGATGCGCATCAGGCGGCCTTTCGGAGCAGGGCGAGGGCGTCTTCGGGCACGGCGCGGCCGGCGGCTTCCCGTTCGTCGGCGAACCCGGCCACCATCCGCAGCAATTCGTCGTCGGTGCGCTCGGCCAGGCCCGCGACCACGTCCAGCGGGACGCCCATGAACAGGCACTTCAGCACGCCGTGCCGCCACGAGTGCTGGTCGAGGTGGTCGCGCGCGAACGGCCCGAGCGCCGCCGCGACCAGCCCTGTCTCGTTGGTGCGCAAGGCGTCCTTGACCAGCTCGACGCCGACCTCGGGCACGCGTGCGCCGACCGTGCCGAGCGCTCGCAGCACCGCACGGCGTTCCGCGGAGCTGCCGTGCCGGTACAGCGTGGTCAGGGTTCCCGCCAGATCGCCCGGGTATGCCTCCAGCAGCCGGACCCGCAGGTCGTCCTCGCGTGCCCGGTCCACGCGGCCCGCGCCGGCGAAGAGCCGTTCCAACGCCGCGGGGTCGGCGCGGACCTCCCGTTCGGCCGCCGCCGTCCACGACGCCGACCGCAACGCGGCGAAGGACCTCCGGGCCACGTCCGGTGCGGCGTGGCTGTGCCGGGGCAGCTCGACGGCGGCGACCCCCGCGTACCCGATGTCGGTCAACGCGGCGAGGGTGCCGGGCAGGTCGAGGTGTCCTTCGCCGAACTCCAGGTGCTCGTGCACGCCCGGCAGCATGTCGTCCAGCTGCACGTTGACCAGCAGGTCCCCGGCGCGGCGGATGCAGGCGGCGGCGTCCACGGGTTCGACGGCCACGCAGTGCCCGACGTCCAAGGTGATCCGCAGGGCCTCCGGGTCACCCAGTTCGGCCCGCAGCCTCAGCGCGTCTTCGAGGCGTTCCACCAGCATCCCGGGCTCGGGTTCGAGCCCCAGCGGCACCGGCGGCGCGCTGTCCAGGACCGCGGACACACCGGACTTGAGCCGGTCCCACGAGTCGCCGATGCCGGACCAGAACGACACGCAGTCCGACCCCAGGTCGGCGGCGATCCTCGTGGCCCGCGCCAGGAAGTCCACCCGGACCTCCTGCGACTCGCTGACCAGCGTCGGGTGGTGCTTGCGGCGCGGGTCGAGCAGGTAGCGGGCGCCGGTCTCCACCACCGACCGCAGCCCCAGTTCCGCCAGCCGCGCCGAGACCCGCTTGGTCTGCTGGGCCACGTCGTCGGCGTACGGGTCGAGGTGGTGGTGGTCCAGGGTCAGGGCGACGGCGGTGTAGCCGAGGTCGGCGATCACGGCCAGGGCGTCGTCCAACCGGTGGTTGGCGAACCCGTTGGTGCCGTACCCCAGGTGGAACGTCATGTGGGACCCACCTTCCGGCTGAGCCGACGTGCCAGCGGCAGCACCAGTGGCACGAAGGAAGCGTTGCGGGACAAAGCGGACTGGAGCAGCACCATGCCGTGGATGCCGGCCTTGGTCGCGGCACGAGCGTTGGCCGCCGAGGGGTCGCGCACCGCTTCCCACTGGGCCCGGCCCACTGACGCCGCGTACCCCAGCGCGGACGCGATCCCCGCCAGTCCCGGCTTCCTGACCAGGGCCGCCAGCGCGGTCGCGGCCGTTCCCGAGAGCACCGCGCGAGCCACCCCAGGTGACGTGCCGTGCACCTCGCCGCGCGACAACACGGTGACGCCCAGGGTGTGCGCGGCCATCAACGCGGCAGGCAGCACGGCCCGGCCGCCCATCAACACGTCCAACCCCCGGCACGCGGCCATCGCGAACGGCCCGGCGGGGGTGTCCTTCAAAATGGTGTCGTAACTCCACACAGCGGCGGCCAGCGGCACGGCGTTGCGCCCGGCGACGGCCGCCAGACCGACACCGACCGCGGTCAGCCCCGCCGCCGTGGCCAACGCGGCCTCCGGTGAAATCCGGCCGGACGGGATCGGCCGCTCGGGCCGTTCGACCGCGTCGACCTCCCGGTCGGCCCAGTCGTTGAGCGCCATGCCCGCCCAGTACAACGCGACCGACGCCAGCGGCAGCAGCAACCGGCGGCCCCGCAGCGGCCCCGGCGCCCCGACCAGCGTGTCCCCCAGCACCGTCAACGCGGCCGGCGCCCGCACCAACTCCAGGTACGCCTTCATCGGCCCAGCTCCGACGCCCACCGGTGCAGCTCCCGGGTCTGGTCGGCGAACCGGTGCTCGTCACTGCCCAACGGGTCCTTGAAGAAGAACCCCAACGCGCCCAGCGCCCCGACCTGGCCCGCCCGGTGCGCGGCGGCCACCAGCCGGGCCAAGTCGAGCACCAGCGGCGCGGCGAGCGCCGAGTCCAGGCCCGTCCAGGTGAACTGGAGGGTCATCCGCGCGCCCAGGAACCCCTCGAAGGACACGTGGTCCCACGCGGTCTTGGTCTCGCCCAGGTCGGGGACGTTGTCGATGTGCAGCGGGGCCGGCACCGGCTCGCCCAGCAGCGACTCCAGCCCGCGCGCCTTGGAGCGCAGCTTGCTGTCCGCGTGCGCCGGGTCCTCCAGCGTGGCACCGTCACCGCCGCCGAGCAGGTTCGTGCCCGCCCACGAGCGCACGCGCAGCGCGCGCGAGGTGAACATCGGCGCGAGCACGGTCCGCACCAGCGTCTCGCCGGTCTTGCCGTCCCGGCCCGCGTACGGCAGGCCCTCCTGGCGGGCCAACGCGTCCAGCGCGGGCAGGGCGATGCCCGTCGAGGGCGTGAAGTCCACGAACGGGCAGCCCGCGTTCAACGCAGCGTAGGCGGCCACCGAACTGGGCGGCAGCACCCGCTTCGCCGGGTCGGCCAGCGCTCGTTCCAGCAGGTCCAGGTCGTCGTGCTCGGGCACGTGCGGCACGGGCGGTTCGGTCGAGGACACGTTCACCACGACCACCCGGGCCAGGCCGTGCCGGTCGCGGAACGCGGTGATGTCGCCGGCCAGCCGCCGGGCCGCGTCGGCCTGCGGGCCGTCGTCGGTGGCCGGGTGGTAGCCCTCGCGGACCTCCGCGTCCACCGCCAGCAGACCCGCGCGCACCGCGCCGAGCACGTGGTGCGGCAGCACCCCGCCCTGCGCCAGCAGCTCGGCCCGCTTCTCCAGCGGGGTCGGGGACACGTCGTGCCCGCCGACCACCAGGTCCGACCAGCCGGGCAGCGGCAGACCCGCCAGCTCCGGCCGTTCGGTCACGCAGCCGGTCGCGGGCACCAGCCCGGCGCGCAGGGCGAGCAGTCCGCTGACCGCGGTGGTCGCGACGGAGCCGCGCGCGCCGATCAGCCACAGTCCGGTGGGTTCGTCCGCCATTGGTCGTCCCTCTCGGCAGGGTGTGGGGTACCGCGAGCGGGCCGGGGTCGCGCGGCCCGCCCGCGGTGGCTCACTTACTTCCAGGGCGCCGGGTAACCCGGCATCTGGTCGCAGCCGCACATCGCGTAGTGCAGCGGCGGCATGTCCTCCTTGATGAAGTTCTGGAGCGTGTCCTGCGTGACCTTCGGCTGCGGCAGCACCCACTCCTGCGGGACCTGCTTGCCGTTGAGGATGCGCAGCGCGGCGATGACCGGGGTCCGCCACTGGTAGGTCGGGTAGGTCGGGGCGACGGCGGTCAGCTTCTCCTTGGCCCACATGCGCAGGAAGTCCTGCTGGTCCTCGCCCACGATGGCGGGCAGTGCCGAGCCCGCGTCCTGGAAGGCCTCCACGGCGGCCACGGCGGTCGCGCCCGCGTCCATCCAGACGCCGTCGATCTTGCCCTCGCGCTGGATGTAGTCGTTGACGATGGACTTGGTCTTGGCCGCGTCACCGTCGGTGAACTCCACGCCCACGATCTTCAGGCCGCTGCCCGCGAAGATCTCGTTGGCCGCCGCCCACCGCTGCTCCAGCACGTCCACGCCGGGCAGGATGCGCAGCGCCAGCACCTTGCCGCCCGCGGGCACCTTCTCCTTGAGGAACTCCGCGCCGTCCGCGCCGAACGCGAACCCGCCGATCGGGTGGATGAACGTGACCGGGCAGCTGGTCTTCACACCGCGGTCGAACACGATCACCGGCACGCCGGTCTTGCACGCCGCTTCCACCGCGGGCGTGAGGGTGGCGGTCGTGTTCGGCGAGACGATCAGGGCGCTGCACCCCTGCGAGGCGAACGACTGGATGTCGCTGATCTGCTTGTCGTCCTTGGCCTCGGCGTCCAGCACGGAGAACTTCGTGATCTCCGGGTGCAGCTTCACCTCCTCCTGCATGGTCTTGAAGCCGACCTGCCGCCACGGGTTGTCCACCGAGGCGTTGGAGAAGCACAGGTGGTAGTTCCCGCCGGGCTTGGCGAACTTCGCCGTGTCCACGAGCTTCGGGTCCAGCGCCTGCTGCCACGGCTTGAACTGCGCGTTCTCGCCGTCGAGGTCCACGCCCTTGGCGGACCGGAACTTCAGCTGCCGCTCGTACTCGGCCTGGTCGAAGAACTCCGACTTCGCCGCGTCCTTCGCGCCGGTCGTCGTGCTCGTGCCGCCGCTGCCGGCGTCCGGCAGATCGCTCGAACACCCGGCCAACGCGAGCGCGCCCGCGAAGGCCACTACGGCCAACTTCCTGTTCATCGTGCTACTCCTCGGCTTCATTGGCGGAGTTCTAGGGGAGAGCGGGAGCGGTCTTGCGCGGGCGCAACTTCTGCCGCAGACCGGCTCCGAGGGCGGCGTAGGCGACCGCCGCGATGATGATCACGCCCTGGACGGCCGACTCCAGCGCGCCGGAGACGCCGACCAGGTTCAACAGGGAGAACAGTGCTTCCAGCGACAACGCTCCGGCCGCCGCGGCGACGACCGAGCCGCGCCCTCCCCCGAGGAGCACGCCGCCGAGGACCACGGCGGTGATGGCCCGGAACTCCAGGCCCTGTCCGACCTGCGCGGACACGCCGGCGAACCCGGCGAGCAGGATCGCGGCCAGCGCCGCGAGGACACCCGAGAGCACGAACGCGAGCAGCCGCAGCCGTTCCACCCGGCCGCCCGCGAGGCGGACCGCGTTCTCGTTGTCGCCCACCGCGAGCAGGGTCCGACCGGTGCCGCCGCGCATGAACAGCACCGCCCCGACCAGCACGGCGAGCAGGATGAGCACCGACCACGGCACCGCGCCCAGCAGCGGCAGGTCCACACCGCCGCGCCCGAACTGCCGGAACGACGGGGACAACGCGCCGCGCGGCGCGCCGCCGGTCCACAGGAACACCGCGCCGTCCAGGACCAGCAGCATGCCCAGCGTCACGATGAACGACGGCACCAGCAGCCGCGTGGTGATCAGCCCGTTGACCAGGCCGACCAGCACGCCGAACCCGAGCAGCAACGCGATGACCCACACCGTGTTGCCGTCGTCGCCGGAGATCAGCCGGGCCGCGATGACCACCTCGGCGGTCACCAGCGAGCCCACCGACAGGTCGAACCCGCCCGACACCACCACGAAGTACTGCCCGATGGCGAGGATCACCAGCGGCGCGGCCCGCTTGAGCAGCGCCAGGTACCCGGCGGGCTCGCTGTAGGCGGGGCCGGTGAAGGCCAGTGCCACCAGCAGCACCACCAGCACCACGAGGACCGGCGCCGTGCCGTCGGCCAACCTCGGTCGCCACTGCGTCATCTGGCGCCGCACGACCGCGTTCATGAGGCCCTCCCGGAGGCCGGCTTGCGGCGGGCGTAGAGCGCCACCGCGACGATGAGCACGACACCGCGCACCACGTCCTTGAAGAACGGGTCCACCGCGAGGTCGTCGAAGATCGTGTCCAGCGTGGCCAGGATGAGGACACCGCCCAGCGTGCCGACGACCCCGCCGCGCCCCCCGGCGAGCGCTGCGCCGCCGAGCACAACGGCCGCGATGGACTCCAGGTCGTAGCCGGCGTCCGTGCCGACATAAGGAGCGCCGGAACCCAAGCGTGAAGCCAGGAACACGCCCGCGAGACCGGCCATCAAAGCGCACAGCACGTGCGCGATGACGATCGTGCGCGAGGTGCGGACACCGGACAGCCGCGCCACGTCGATGTCGCCGCCCACCGCGTACATGTGGTAGCCGGCCCGAGTGCGCCGCATGTACCACCACGCGCCCGCCGCGATCAGCACCATGAGCAGCGCCGCGATCGGCACCGGGCCGATCCGGTCGTACCCCAGGTGCTGGAACGAGCGCGGCACGCTGCCCGCCGGGCCGGTGTAGTTGTGCTCCAGCCAGCCGCGCAGGATCAGCGCGACGCCGAGCGTGGCGATGAACGCGTTGGCCTTCAACACGGTGATGACCAGCCCGTTGACCAGTCCGACCGCCGCCGCGACCGCGAGCGCCAGCACCACGCCGGGGAAGATCATCGACCCCTGCCCGGACATGGTCTCCGCCGCGACCAGCGAGCACAGTCCGATCAGGTAGGCCACCGACAGGTCCAGCGACCCGGTGACGATCACCATCGTCTGCCCGACCGCGACCAGCCCCAGGACCGTGCTGCGGGTGAGGATGTTGAGGATGCCGCCCTGGTCGAGGAGCACACCGCCGTCCACCGCCACCAGCACGCTGCCCACGACCAGCAGGGCCGCCAGCGCCAGGTACACGGTCACCGTGGGGGTGAACGAGAACCGGCGCGCCCGGGGGGCCACGCGCCGCGCGACCGGGACCTTCTGTTCCACGACGCTCACGCCACTTCTCCGATCCCGTGACCGGTGGCCAGCCCCATGACCGCTTCCTCCGACGCCCCCGCGGGCAGTTCGCCCGCCACCGCGCCCTCGTGCATGACGAGGATGCGGTCGCTCATGCCGATCAGCTCGGGCAGTTCCGAGGAGATCATCAGGATCGCCATGCCGTCCGCGGCCAGGTCGCGCAGCAGCCGGTACACCGCCTGCTTGGCGCCGACGTCGATGCCGCGGGTCGGCTCGTCCACCACCAGCACGCGCGGCCGGACCGCGAGCCACTTGCCCAGCACGACCTTCTGCTGGTTGCCGCCGGACAGGTAGCGCACCTCCTGGTGCTGGCCGCGCGAGATGACGTTGACCGACTTGAGCAGGTCGGCCAGGTCGGTGTGCTTGCGCGCGGGCTTGCCCCGCAGGGCGGCCCGCCGGACCAGCAAAGCGTTGTCCCGCACCGACTGCCGCAGCGCCAGGCCCTCGCCCTTGCGGTCCTCGGTGACGTACCCGATGCCCTTGCGCACGGCCGTGCGCGGGCTGCCCACGCGGACCGGCTTGCCGTCCAGTTCGAGGGTGCCGGTGGTGAACGGCTGCACGCCCCACACCGCGCGGGCGATCGCCGAGCGGCCCGAGCCCTGGAGACCGGCCAGGCCCACGATCTCGCCGGCCCGCACCTCCAGGCTGACGTCGCGCACCCGTTGGTTGCCGGCGTTCTTCAGGGCGAGCCTGACCTCGCCGGGCGTCGACTCGCGGTCGGGGTAGAGGGCGTCCAGCGAGC
The DNA here is from genome assembly GCF_037401995.1 of Saccharothrix sp. CCNWYY140. NCBI lineage: Bacteria > Bacillati > Actinomycetota > Actinomycetes > Pseudonocardiales > Pseudonocardiaceae > Saccharothrix > Saccharothrix sp. CCNWYY140. The sequence goes on along the minus strand of NZ_JBBEGC010000019.1, from coordinate 71,836 downwards.
GGCCCACCATGTGCCGGACGAGCTGGTCGGAGGTGATGTGCTCGGTCTCGACGCACGTCACGAACGCGCCGTCCTTGAGCACGGTGATGCGCTGGCTGAGGTCGAACACCTCACGCATCCGGTGCGACACATAGAGGATGGCCATGCCGCGCTCACGCAGCCGCTTCACCAGGTCGTAGAGCAGCTCGACCTCGTGGTCGGCCAGGGCGGCGGTCGGCTCGTCCATCGCGAGAACCTTGGCGTCGGTGGACAGCGCCTTGACGATCTCCACCACCTGCCGCTGCGCCACGGACAACCGGACCACCTCGGCGTCGGCGTCGATGCCGTCCTCGCCCAGCCACTCCAGCAGCCGCCGGGTCTCGGCCTCCATCGCGCGCCGGTCGACCTGCCCGCGCCGGACCGGTTCGCGGCCCAGGAAGACGTTCTCGGCGACCGTGCGGTGCGGCAGGAGGTTGAGCTCCTGGTGGATGATCGCGATCCCGGCGGCCTGGGCGTCGCGCGGCGCGGAGAAGGAGACTTCCTGCCCGTCCAGCAGGACCCGCCCCGAGTCGGGCTTGTGGACGCCCGCGAGCACCTTGAGCAGCGTGGACTTGCCCGCCCCGTTCTCCCCCATCAACGCGTGCACCTCGCCCGCGCGCAGCTCGAGGTCGACACCGCGCAGCACCTGCACACCGAGGAAGCTCTTGGTGATGCCCTCCAGCCGGACCGGGGTGTCGCTCACGCCGGCACCTCCGTCCACGCCCCGCCCGCCGCCGCGGACCGCAGCACGGCGTCGGTGATGCGCACCGCGCGCAGGCCGTCGGCGAAGGTCGGCAGGCCGTCGGCGGGTTCCTCGCCCAGCACCGCGCGGTAGGTGTCGGCGACGAAGGCGTCGAAGCAGTCCTGGTAGCCCTGCGCGTGCCCGGCGGGCAGGCGGGCGTAGCGGGCCGCGCCCGGCGACAGCGTGCCGGGGTCGCGCATCAGCACGGTGCTGCCCGCGCGGCGGCCCACCCACAGCCGTTCCGGGTCCTCCTGGTCGAAGCCGAAGCTGGCCTCGGTGCCGGAGACCTCCAGGTGCAGCCGGTTCTTGCGGCCGGCGGCGACCTGCGAGACCACGAGGATGCCGACCACGCCCCGCGCGGTGGTGAACTGGACGGTCGCGATGTCCTCGGTGGCGGTGCCGCTGCGCTCGTGCACCACGACGGTCTGGGCGGACAGCCGGGCGATGCGGTCGCCGGTGGCGAACTCCACCAGGTCGCACCAGTGCGAGCCGATGTCGGCGAAGGCCCGCGACGGCCCGCCCAGCGCCGGGTCGACCCGCCAGTCGTGGTCGGAGGAGCCCGCCAGCCAGTCCTGGAGGTAGCTGCCGCTGACCGAGGAGACGATGCCCGCCTCGCCGGTCTTGAGCCGCGCCCGCATCTCGCGGACCATCGGGTGGAACCGGTAGACGAACGGGACGGTGGCGATCCGGCCGCGGGAGGCGGCGAGCAGCGCGGTGGCGTCGGCGACGGAGGTGGCCAGGGGCTTCTCGCAGATCACGTGGACACCGGCGGCCAGCGCGGCCTCGGCGATGCCGGCGTGGGCGCTGTTGGGCGCGCACACGTGCAGCACGTCGACCTGCGCGTCGGAGAGCAGCGCGGTCAGGTCGGGGTAGCCACGGTCGGCGCCCACGGCCGCGGCGGCGGCGTCCGCGCCGACCGGGTTGCTCGCCGTCACGGCGACCACCCGACCGCCCGCGCGGCGCGCCGACTCGGCGTGCACCCGGCCCATGAACCCGGCGCCGACCACGGCCGTCCGCAGCGTGCGGGCACCGACGTGGCCGTCGCCGGCCGCCAGTGTTCCGTGGGTCACAGTCATGCGGCGAACCCTAAAACCACTATTGGCGAGTGTCAACCAAAAGTCTGCCGCGTGCCGACAAAGTTACGTCGCTTAGGGCAACTTGGTTGAACACTTCCGTTGTTGTGGTTCACTTACCGAGGTGTACGACCACTTCACGACGTCGGCGGCGGGCTCTCCGGGCCAACTCCTGGGCCTTCTGCTCGACGGAACACCCCGCACCCGCGCCGAGCTGACCGCCGAGACCGGGCTGGCCCGCTCGACCGTCCGCGCCCGCCTGGACGCCCTGCTGGACGCCGGTCTGGTCAGCGACCGGCCGGGTGGGGTGTCCACCGGCGGCCGACCGGCGGGCCGGTTCGCGTTCAACGCCCGCTCCCGCGCGGTGCTGGCGGCCGACCTGGGCGCGACCCACGCGACCGTCGCCGTCACCGACCTCAACGGGGTGGTGCTCGCGCGGCGGCCGTTGCGCATCGCGATCGCGGACGGGCCGGACGTGGTGATGTCCCGCCTGGTGGAGACGTGGCGCGAGCTGCTGGCCGACGCGCCCGCCGTGCCGCTGGCGGGCGTGGGGATCGGGTTGCCGGGTCCGGTCGAGCACTCGTCGGGACGGCCCAACCACCCGCCGATCATGCCCGGGTGGGACGGTTTCGACGTGCCGGCGCAGGTCTTCGCCGAGTTCGGCGTGCCCGTGCTGGTGGACAACGAGGTCAACCTGATGGCCCTGGGCGAGCACGCCCGGTCGTTCCCGGACGCCGACCACATGATCGTGGTGAAGGTCGCCACCGGCATCGGGTCCGGGTTCATCAGCAACGGTGTCCTGCACCGGGGCGCGGTCGGCGCCGCGGGCGACCTGGGGCACGTGCTCGCGCCGCACGGCGGCGACACTCCTTGCCACTGCGGCAACACCGGGTGCCTGGAGGCCGTCGCGGGCGGCCCGGCGATCGCGGCGGCGTTGCGCGCCAAGGGGGTCGAGGCGCACAGCAACTCCGACGTGGTGGCGTTGGTGCGGTCGGGCAACCTGGAGGCCAGCCACGCCGTGCGGCAGGCCGGGCGCGACATCGGGGACGTGCTGGCGGGCTGCGTGAGCATGTTCAACCCGTCGCTGATCGTCATCGGCGGCGCCCTGGCGGCGGCCGGCGAGATGCTGCTGGCCGGTGTGCGCGAGTCGATCTACCGCCGTTCCCTGCCGCTGGCGACCGGGAACCTGCGGATCGTGCCGTCGCAGGCGGGCGAGGACGCGGGCGTGCTCGGCGCGGCGGTCATGGTGGTGCAGCACGCCCTGTCCCCGGTCGTGGTGGACAGACAACTCACCTGAACCCGCCCCGGAGGCTGCGATGGCCACACCCGTCACCGGCGCGCGCACCGCGCAGGACGTGCTCGCGTGGAGCCGCGACCTGGTGCGACCGTCGCTGCTGGTCGCGGTGCAGGGACTCCCGGCCTCGGTCCGCCGGGTCGCCGGCTACCACCTGGGCTGGTGGGACCCACAGGGTCGCCCCGCGCGGGCGTCGTCGGGCAAGTCCGTCCGCCCGGCCCTGGCGTTGCTGGCGGCGGAGTCCCGCGGCGCGCCGGCGGGGTCGGCGCTGCCCGCCGCCGTGGCCGTGGAGTTGGCGCACAACTTCTCCCTGCTGCACGACGACGTGCTGGACCAGGACACCACCCGACGCCACCGTCCGACCGCGTGGGCCGTGTTCGGCACGGCGGCGGCCATCCTGACCGGTGACGCGTTGCTGGCGCTGGCCTCCGGGGTTCTGGCGAGGTCCGCCGTCCCGACGACGGCCGACGACCTGTGCGCGGCCGTGCTGTCGCTGGTGGAGGGCGAACAGGCCGACCTGTCCTTCGAGACGCGCGATGACGTGGACCTGGCGGAGTGCGTGACGATGGTCGAGCACAAGACCGCTCCCCTGCTGGCGGCGGCCTGCGCGTTGGGCGGGGTGTTCGGCGGGGCGTCGACGGAGGTCGTGGGGCACCTGCGGGCCTTCGGGAAGTTGCTGGGCGTGGCCTACCAGCACGTGGACGACCTGCTGGGCATCTGGGGCGACCCGTCCACCACCGGCAAGCCCGCGCACGGTGATCTGGTGCGCCGCAAGAAGTCCCTGCCCGTAGTCGCGGCTCTCAGGTCTGGCACCCCCGCGGGAGACGAGCTGGCGGACTTGTACCGCAGTGACGACGCCGACCCCGTGCGCATGGCCGCCCTGGTCGAGCAAGCCGGTGGGCGGGCGTGGAGCGAAGCCGAGGCGTCCCGCCTGTTGGCCGAGGCGCTCGACCACCTCGCCGCCACCGACCCGACTCCCCGCGCCGCCGCCGAACTGACCGCACTGGCCCACCTGATCGTCCGCCGCACCTGCTGAGCACGCCGAAGAGCCCCGGTGCTCGACGTTGAGCACCGGGGCGTTCTTCACGCCGTGGCCGCTAGTTCAGCGTCCACTTCTGGTTCGTGCCGCCGTGGCACGTCCAGATGATCAGCTGCGTCCCGTCGGCCGTCCCGCTGCCGGTCGCGTCCAGGCACTTGGTGCCGTTGCGCAGGGTCCCGTCCGACTGCGCGGACCAGTTCTGCGCCGACGTCCCGTTGCACGTCCACAGCTGCACGAGAGCACCGTCGGTCTGGCTGGCCGCGTTCACGTCCAGGCACTTGCCCAACGCCTGGAACGTCGACCCGACCTGCGTCCACTTCTGCGAGTTGGTGCCGTTGCACGTCCACAGCTGGACCTTCGTGCCGTCCGCGGTGGCGCCGTTGTTCACGTCCACGCACTTGTTGCTCTGCACGCCGACGATCTGCTTGGCCACCGCGCCGCCGCCGGTGCCGACACCCGGCCCGACGTAGGTGATCGAGTCGAGGTCGAAGTTGTTGTTCGACGACGTCTTGAACACCACGAACAACTCCACCGTCCCGGTCGGCCGGGTCACGTTCACCGCGGGCAGGCTGACGTAGTTGTCCCACCCGCCGGTGGAGGTCACCGGGGCCGAGGCGATCAGCGTGCCGGTGGGCGACCCGGCGCGCAGCTCGATCGAGCCGCCGCCGTTGGGCGAGGACACCTTGAACGACACCTGGTCGATCCCGGTGAAGTTCACCGGCTTGAACGAGATCCAGTCGTTGTTGGAGATGTCGCCGATCCGCGCGCCCGACTCGGCGCCGGACTGCGACACCACCCGCACACCGCTGGACCCGGTGAAGAACTCCGCCTGCTTGCGCTTGGGCTGCAACACCACGTTCGCGCCGCCCTTGAGCGACGGCAGACCGGTCGCACCCTTGTCGGCGTACTCCGACGAGATGATGATGTGCGCGTTGCCGTTCTGGTGCTCGGTGTCCGCCACCGCCGCCACGCTCCCCGAACACCCGTTGATCGGGCTGCCCAGCGGGTGCTTGTGCGAGTCGTGGCCGATGTTGCCCTGCGTGACCACGCGGGCGCAGTCGATCGTGCCGTCCTCCGGGTCGGTGACGGTCAACGAGTAGGGCAGGTTGTCGCCCCACTCGAACATGCCGCCGTCGGCCGGGCCGTTGAACCGCACGGTGGGCGCGGTGTTGCCGGAGGTCACCGTGAGGTTCGCCGTGCCGGTCTTGCCGGTCGGGTCGGTCACGGTCAGCTGCACGTTGAACGTGCCCCGCGCGGTGTAGGTGTGCGAGGGGTTGGCGGAGGTCGAGGTGCCGCCGTCGCCGAACGTCCACCGGTAGGTCAGCGCGCCGCCCTCCGGGTCGCGGGAACCCGCGCTGGAGAACGCCACCGTCAACGGCGTCCCGCCCGAGGACGGGTTCGCCGCGGCCTGGGCGATCGGGCTGCGCTCACCGGCGTTGTAGTCGATCCGGAACAGCCCGGCCCCGGGCAGGTGGACGTTGTCGTCCCAGCCCTGGCCCCACGTCAGCAGGTACATCGAGCCGTCCGGGCCGAACTTCATGTCCATCGGCGAGGAGAACGACGTGCCGGCCATGAAGTCGTTGATCTTCAGCAGGTTCCCGCCGGAGTCCGTGCGGAACTCCCACATCCGGTTGCGGGCCCACTCGCCCATGAACGGCACCTGGTCGTAGTAGGCGGGGAACTTCGTCTGCGACGGGTTGTTGGCGTTGTACTGGTAGATCGGGAACGCCATCGGCGCTTCGCCGCCGCTGCCCAGCTCCGGGAACTTGTTGCCCTCGGTCGCGCTGTTGCCGTACCAGACGTCAGCCGCCCGCGCCGCGGGGAGCGTGGTCAGGCCGGTGTTGTTGGGAGAGGTGTTGGTGGGGGCGGAGCAGTTGAACTTCGCGCCCGAGGTGCTGGTGGCGAAGTCGTAGTCGTTGTAAGGGGTGTTGTTGCCGACGCAGTAGGGCCAGCCGTAGTTGCCCGGCGACTTGACGATGTTCCACTCCACCAGGCCACCCGGGCCGCGGTTGGCGTTGTCCGCGCCCGCGTCCGGGCCGTAGTCGGCCACGTAGATCGCGCCCGTGGTCGGGTGGACGCTGAACCGGAACGGGTTGCGGAAGCCCATCGCGTAGATCTCGGGCCGGGTCTTGGCCGTGCCGGGGGCGAACATGTTGCCCGACGGGATGGTGTACGTGCCGTCCGTCTCCGGGTGGATGCGGAGGATCTTGCCGCGCAGGTCGTTGGTGTTGGCGGCAGTGCCCTGCGCGTCCCACCACTTGCGACCGGAGCGCTCGTCGATCGGCGCGTAGCCGTCCGAGGCGAACGGGTTCACGTCGTCGCCGACGCCGACGTAGAGGTTGCCGCCCGGACCGAAGGCGAGGTAGCCGCCGGTGTGGCCGGGCTCGTTCTCCCGCCACATCGGGTAGGTCAGCAGGACCTTCTCGCTGGCGGTGTCGAGGGTGTCGCCGTTCATGGTGAACCGCGAGACCCGGCCGATCTGCTCGGTCGTCGTGCCCGGCGAGTACGCCAGGTAGACCCACTTGTTCGTGGCGAAGTTCGGGTCCAGCGCGATGCCGGTCAGGCCGTCCTCGGAGATCTGTCCACCGCCGTAGACGTTCAGGGTCGCGGCGGTCACCGTGGTGCGGGTGTCCGGCTTGTAGATCTTGAGCTTGCCGCCGTACTCGGTGAAGAACGCGCGCCCGTCCGGGGCCACGTCCACCGCGCCAGGCGCGATCGTGGTCTCGTCCAGCGCGACCTTCTCGAAGCTGCTCCACACGGTCGGGCCGCAGTCCGCGGCGACCTTGCCGCCCGCGGTCTCCACGCCGCCGGCGATGTGCGACTTGAACAGCGGCTCGGAGTAGCTGGAGGACTGGTGGCCCATGCCGGTGGCCCACAACCGGCCGCCCTCGTAGTTGCGGCACCACGAGATCGGGTGGTCGTGGCCCATCGCCGAGCCGCCCGCGTTGTACGTGGTCTCGTCCGCGGTCACCAGGACGTGCACGTCACCGCGCGCGGAGCGGTTGAAGTTGTACCACTCCTCCGTGCGCACCCACCGGTCCGGCAGGCCCGCGCCGGACGGGTGCTTCTTGTCCGCCACCTTCGCCGTGCCCTGGACGATCGCCGAGTGCGCGGTCATGGTCATGCCGAGGAACTGGTCCCACCACGGGAACTGCGCCTCGATGTTCATGTCCGTGGCGTTGTGGATCGCGACCACACCGCCGCCGTTGCGCACGTAGGTCTGCATGGCCGCGCGCTGCGCGTCGTTGTCCCAGACCATGCCGGAGGTCTGGAGCATCACGATGACGTCGTAGGTGGCGAGCGTGGCGTCGTTGAAGACCGACGAGTCCTCGCTCTTGGTCATCTCCCACTGCCGCTCGGACGCGAGCTGCTCGAACATCGCGATGCCGGCCGGGATCGAGTCGTGGCGGTACGCGCCGGCGGCGGTCTTGCTGAACAGCAGGACGTGCAGGCCCTCGGGGTGGGCGGACGCGGTCGGGGTGATCACCCCCGCTACCATAAGCAACGGCGCGACTACTGTGAGTAGTCGCCTGAGTGTGCGGTGCATTGCCACTCCTTCGGGGCAGGTCGAACTTGGCGGTTGTCGAGCCGGCGCGGCGCGAACGCCGCGCCGGGTGGTCAGCGGGTGAAGGCGGCGGTGGCGCCGCGCAGGAAGGCCAGGCCGTCGGCGGCGAGGGCGTTCGGCGACTCGGCGAGCGGCCTCCAGATGGAGGCGGCGGTGGCGATGGTGGCGTTGTCCGGCGTGAACGACTCGATGCACAGCGGGCCGCGGTAGCCGGTCTCGACGAGGGCGCGCAGGATGCCGGGCCAGTCGTGGTGGTCGCGGCCGGGCGTGCCGCGGTCGTTGGCGCACACCTGGATGTGCGCGGTGCGCTCGCCCGCGGCGAGGATCGCCGTGACCGGGGAGGTTTCCTCGATGTTGAGGTGGTAGACGTCCAGCGCCAGGCCGCAGCCCTCCTCGGGCAGGCCGGCCAGCGCTTCCAGCGCCTGCTCGACGGTGTTGATCAGGCTGGTCTCGTAGCGGTTCAACGGCTCGACGCCGATCTTCACCGCCTTCGAGGCCGCGTGCTCGACCACCGGGGCGAGGTTCTCGCGCAGCTGCGCGTAGAGCTTGGCGCGGTCGTCGATGCGCCAGGTCCGACCGACCGAGCTGTACGCGGGGCCGGCCGCCACGGGACTGCCGACGATCGCGGCGACGTCCACCACGTGCCGCAGGTAGTCCTGCGTCTCGGCGATGGTGTCGGCGTCCACCAGCTCGCGGCCGGGCGGCATGACCAGGCAGACGGTCGCCTTCAGGCCCAGCTCCGCCAGCAGGTCCGCCGCGCGGTGCGGGTCCCAGTCACCGGGCTGCTCGACGGGCAGCTCGATGACGTCGAAGCCCTGTTCCCGCACCCACGGGGCCAGCTCGGCCAGCCGCTCGTCGGTCAGCGGGGAGGTCCATACCCACGTGTTGACGCCGATGTCCCACATGTGGGTGAACGTAAGCCAGGTCATATGGCCTGGTCAATACAAAAGGAGCGCTCCCAGTACCTACTTATGTCTACTTCTCGCCAAAAGCCACGTGCTGGGGTTCAGCGCAACCGCTTCAGCTCACCAACTGGACATCCAAGACTTCCGGCGACAGCGCGTGCTTGGCGACCATCGCCGCCGCGCCGAGCACACCGGCCTCCGGGCCGGCCTTTGACGCCACGATCCGCAGGTTCTCCGTGGCCAGGGGCAGGGAACGACGGTAGACCGACTCGCGCACGCCGGCCAGCAGCATCTCCCCCGCCTGGGCGACCAGCCCGCCCACCACGACCAGCGACGGGTTGAACATGCTCACGCACGCCGCCAGCACCTCGCCGATGTCCCGGCCGGCCTGCCGGACCACCTGCCCGGCCTCCAGGCTGCCCGCGCGCACCAGCCGCACCACGTCGGCCGTCGTCGTCGCGTCCACGCCCTGCTCGCGCAGCTTGGCCGCCATCGCCGGGCCGCTGGCCACGGCCTCCAGGCACCCGGTGTTGCCGCACCGGCACAGCACGTCCCCGCCGTGCGGCGCCTGGATGTGCCCGAGGTCGCCGGCCGCGCCGACCGCGCCGCGGTGCAGCACGCCGTTGCTGATCAGGCCCGACCCGATGCCGGTGGCGACCTTGACCACGATCATGTGCTCGGCCTCGGGGAAGGCGGTGGTGTGCTCGCCGAGGGCCATCAGGTTGACCTCGTTGTCCACCAGCACCGGCACGCCCAGCTCGGCGGCGACCAGGCCCGGCACGTCGAAGCCGTCCCAGCCGGGCATTATCGGCGGGTTGTTCGGTCTGCCGGTGGAGTGCTCGACCGGGCCGGGCAGGCCGATGCCCACGCCCGCGACCGGCACGCCGCCCTCGGGCAGCAGTTCGCGCCAGGCCTTGACCAGCAGCGGCAGGATGACCGTCGGGCCGTCGGCGATGTCGAGCTCGATCTGCTCGACGGCCAGCAGCCGGCACCCCAGGTCGGCGACGGCGACCGTGGCGTGGGTGGCGCCGACGTCGGCGGCCAGCACCTGCCGGGCGCCCGCGTGGAAGGCGAACCGGCTGGCGGGCCGGCCGCCGGTGGACACGTCGTCGCCGATGTCGCTGACCAGGCCGGCGGCCATCAGCAGGTCCAGGCGGGCGCGGACGGTCGAGCGGGCCAGGCCGGTCTCGGCCACGATGTCCGCGCGCGTGCGCGGCCTGCCGTCCATCAGCAGGCGCAGCAGGGCCGCGGGCGAGGCGGCGTCGACGGTCGGGGCACTCTCCATCGCTCCATTGTTCCAGACCACTGCTCTTTGAGACCGGCACACGTCATTAGTCCGGCGAGTTGACGAATGCACTCCCGGGACTTCGGCCGGTCGACGGGCAATACACCGCAGCGGGTGTGTGGACTGTTGACGGCCAGTCCGTCCCGACCGGTCGTCGGGCACGCCGATAGCCTCCTGAATCGCACCGACCAGCCCGGGACCACAGGAGCCGAAGTGCCGTACGCAGTGTGGATCGAGCTGTCCGACCCCGATCCACCGGGGTCCGACGACCTCGTCCACGCCCAGCGGCCCGCGCTGATCCTGGAGTTGATCGAGGCGGGCGGTTCCGTCGAGGGCCCCGTGCTCGACCCGGACGACGACGAGGACTTCACCGCGGAGGAGCCGGTCGCGCTGCTGGACGTGCGGGTGCTGACCTACCCGGAGGGCGCGCGGGTCGGGTTGGCCGTGGGTTCGGCGGACCTGCCGGCGGCGCTGGCGGTCGGCCTCGGCCTGGCCCGGTACCTGTCCGGCACGCCGGAGCTGTTCGGGTGGCGGCTGGAGTCGATCAGCGGCGCGAAGGTCGACGCGCCACTGGAACCGGACGTGTGGCTGCCCTCGGTGGAGGACGACCGCCCCCGCTTCCCCGTCGCCGAGCACCTGCCCCGCGAACTCCAGGAACCCGCCGCCCAGTACCTGCTCGCCGCGGCGGCGGCCGACGTCAACGACCCCGCCGGCCGCCGGGCGTGGCGGGTGGACGCGGCCGACCTGGTCACCGGGGCGGTCGAGCACCCGTGGGACCGCGAACTGGTCGCCGCGCTGGGCGGCCTGCTGGTGGCGGCGTGCCGGGCGGAAGGGGTGCGACACCCGCTGGTGGGGCGCGGCGGCGGGGACACCGCGCTGGCCCAGGCCCTGCTGGACGCCGTGCGCGCCGACCACGACCACCCGGCCACCGGGGTCGACCAGGACGGGCTGCGCGGGCACCTGCTGCTGGAGGAGTTCGCCGCCGACCACGACCTCCAGTGGAACCGCGTGGACCCCGACGCCGACCCCGACCTCGCCGAGGAACGGCGACGCGCGCGACTGCGGGCGTTGTTGTGGGCAGGTCTGCGATGCCTGGCGACGATGGGCCGCGACGGGCTGGCAAGCGCCGAGTCGCCGTGGGTGTGGCTCGCGGACCTGGACAGCGACGACGTGGCCGCCGTCGTGGACCACTTCGCCGACCGCGACGCCGAGGAGACCGCCGAGGCGGAGGAGGAGGCCGAGGCGCTGCTGTACGGGGCGACGCAGGCCCACCTGCTGCTGCGCCTGGCGCTGCTGCACCCGGACCTGCTGGCCGCCGACCGCATCACCGCTGCGCACAACGACCTGATGATCTCCACGGAGCCGTTGCAGCACCTGGGCTTCCACGCCCTGACGTCCCTGGGCTCGGCCGCCCTGGACAGGGCCGCGCTGCCCGACCACGCCGTGCCGGCCGCCCACACCGTGCGCTCGGCGTTGCGGGCGGTCGACGCCGAGGAGGATGACGCCCTGGACGACCTGTACGCGGCGATCGAGCGCCTGCTGCCGGCCCGGGGCGTGCCCAACCGCGAGCGGCAGGCGCAGACCAGCGCGTTCCTCGACCTGGTCACCGCGATGGCGGGCGGCGGGGAGGACGCGGCACGGGTGGCGCGGGAGCTGCTGGCGTTCCCGGCGGAGCTGGCGTCCATCGTGGCCGACCTGCCCGACGGCGGCCGGGCCGAGCACACTCTGCGACTGCGGGTCCTCGCGGCGGCGGCCAGCCTGGACCCGGCCGTGGCGGGCGAGGTCGCGGCGGACCTGCCGGCCCTGCGCAGCAAGGACCCCCGCGACGAACCGGCCCTGCACGCCGAGGCCGCCGCGTGGTGGTCGCGGGCGGTCCGGGTCTTCGGCGACGCGCCGGAGGTGGTCACGCAGGCGGCCGAAGGCTGCCCGGAACCCGGGGCTTCCCTGTTGCGCCGGATCACCGCGCCTTCGCCACTGGACGACCTGCCCACCGCGACGGCGGCCGTGGCGGTGGTGCAGGCCGTCTCGGCGCTGGGCATCACCGCGCAGGAGCCCTACTTGCCCCACGAGATCATCACCGGTTGACGTTCGGGCGACGCCCCAGGTTGGCCGGCTGGCCCAAGTTGCCGATCTTCTCACCATTCCCGCCCGTGAGAAGTCGCCGGCCTGTTCAATGAGCCCGTTGCCCGTAAACGTGAGGAGATGTCGTGGGTAGATCACGACGCGTGGGGGCCTTGGTCGCCTCACTCGCCGTCGCAGCGGCTGTCGCGGTGGTCGCACCGTCAGGTGCCGCCGCCGAGCCGCAGCTGCACCGGACCTTGGACCCGAACGCGGTCACGGAGTCCGTGCGGTACCTCGTCAAGACTTACGGCGTGTCCGAGCGGGAGGCGTTGCGCCGCCTGCAACTCCAGGACGACGCCACCCGGCTCGACCAGGTCCTGCGCACGCAGGGCACCTACGGCGGCATGTGGCTGGACCACAACGCCGGCGGTGTCCTGGTGGTGGCGATGACCGAGCCCGCCGACGCCGACCGCTACCTCAAGACGCTGCCCGACCGCGCGAACATCCGCACCCAGGCCGTCCGGTACTCGCTGGCCGACCTGAACGCGGCCCGCGACCGCGTCGCCGCCCGGGTCGGCGCCGGTCCGCAGGCCGTGCACCTGCCGGCGGTGAGCGAGTCGGAGAACCGGGTCGTGGTGTGGGAACGCGGCTGGGTCGCCGCGGAGAAGCGCACCCGACGCGCCGCCGACGTGACCGCCGAGTCCGAGCACGCCCGCTCGGCGATCGCCGCCGAGCCCGCCGACCTGGTCGTCCAGCGCACGCTGGTCAAGCCGGAACCGATGGCCACCCCGAACGTGAACTGGGGCTTCTGCCACCCGCTCTACTGCACCGGCTACGGCCCGATGCGCGGCGGCCTGCGCCTGGACATGAAGCGCGACAACGGGACCTGGGGCGGGTGCACGGCCGGGTTCAACCTGCGTTCGACCGGCGGCGGCTTCCCGGGCAAGCCGTGGGTGCTGACCGCGGGCCACTGCATGGCCACCAAGACCAACAACGTGCCGACCCAGCACAACGGCAGCTCGGTGCTCCAGCAGCACGGCATCGAGAAGAACTCGTACCCGTACGACTACGCGGCCCTGCCGTACGTCGACCAGGCCACGGCGAACACGTGGCTGGAGAACCACACCAACCGCAACCGCGTGCTGAAGTACTGCCGCAACGGCGGCATGGACAGCAACGCCGACACCCCGTGCGGCCAGCAGGCCACGTCGGTGGACGAGTACATCACCGGCACCCACACCCTGGCGGAGGTCAAGGCGGGCTGGGTGGTGTGCGCGACCGGTTCGGGTTCGAGCGCGGTCAACTACCCCGACTCCTATGACAGCGGCGCGGGCGCGGGCTACCTGGCGGGCACGCGCTGCGGCCGTGTCCTGTCCACGGACGTCGGCATCAACACCGACATCTGCGCCCGCCCCGGCGACAGCGGCGGCCCCCTGTTCAGCCAGGTCGACCACACGGCCCTGGGCATCCTCGAAGGCAGCCAGCAGAGCCGGTCGGGCGCTTGCCAGGCGGGCGAGCTGAACAACTACGTGCCGATCAGCACCGTGCTGGAGGACCTGAACGCACGAATCGCCGGCCAGGGCTCGGTGTTCTCGGTCATCACCACGCCGAACGGCTGACGGACAAGCACTAGCCCGATGCCCCCTGCCCGCACGCCGGGCAGAGGGCATCGCGCATCCGACACCAAACCCAGCGGCCCGGCAGCCCAGCGGAGGCTGATAGCCAGCGGCGGGCG